>CAYTYD010000073.1:4991-13056 GCA_964441555.1 uncultured Phycisphaeraceae bacterium
GGCCGAACCACCCTCCGTTGGAGATCTCCGCGAGGAACAACGCATCATCCTCAAAGCCGCCGCTGGCAGCCGCGCTGCGGCATCGCAACTCATCGATGCCCACCAGAAATCTCTCTACGCCTACCTCGTCCGCCTCACAGGTCGCCCTCACATCGCCGAAGACGTCGTGCAAGAGGCCTTCATCCGCGCCCTCACACACTTGGACCGTTTCGATCCCAAGTTCCGCTTCTCCACCTGGCTCTTCACCATCGCCAAGCGCGTCTATCTGAATATGTCCGCCAAGATGTCGCCACGCTTCAGCAGCGATGCCGTCGATATGGCGGCCAGTGGTGGTGAGCATCGTGGCGACCCCTGCCCCATCGTCCGTAGCGGCATCACTCGCAACGGTCTCGGTGCAGACGAACACGAATGCAATAATCATCTCAAAGACGCGTTACAACAGGCACTGATGCAGTTGCCGTTCGTTCAACGCGAAGTCCTGATTCTCTTTCACCAGCACGAATGGCCAATCTGGCTCATCGCGCAGCATCTGGATATCCCAGAGGGCACTGTCAAAAGCCATCTTCACCGCGCTCGCGGCAAGATGCGCGAGGTACTCACCAGCAGTCCCGAACTTTCCAAAGTCGTCGCGGAGGCGTGGTCATGAACACACCATCTTTCCAACCTGATCCTTCTAAACAGACGTCCGACTATCGCACCAATCAACTGCAGGATGCCGCCGCGCGCACCGTGCGCGTCGAGCGTGCGCGCCTCGAAAAGCTCTGGAATCAGCACCTTGACGGTGAATTGGGCTCTGATTCCAAGGCCGAGTTCGAGACCCTCTGCAAGCGCTACCCAGATCTCTCGCGCGAGCTGCGCACCACCGGCATGCTCCTCTCTGGCATGAATCTCCTCACCGCCGATGTTCCCGGCTCGCCCATCTCCGATCGTGAACGCAACGCCGCCATTCTCGCCGCGGTTCAGGCCGAGCGTCCCTTTGTCTCTGCTGGTGAGGCCCGCGCCATCCGTCGTCAGCGCTGGATTCTGGTTGGCTCCGCCGCCGCGCTACTCATTTCCGTTGTCGCTGCCGATCGCTTCTTCCCGGGGTGGAAAGATCCCGCAGGTATGAGCGTGGCTGCGCGGTCTGTCAATGCCACGTCGGCCGGCGAAGCTAAATCGATTGCTTCCGTCGCTGCGGCATCGCCATCTTCACTCGACGGTGCATCCGATCGCCAAAACGACCGCGCCACCAGCGTTGCCTCCGCTTTACCGCCAGCATCGGCACGCCGCGATGCGTTGAATGCCAACGCCAAGCTCTCACTTGGTGGCACGCGCGATCTGCTGAATCTCTCCACCGAGCTCGCGCCCACCATGGCGTCGCAAGCCGGTGTCGCACCGCGTGACGCCGCACGTTCATTCGGTCTGCAATCTCAGGAAGCGTGGCTGCTGCGTTCGGTCTCCTCCAACGCCCAACCCATCGAACGATTTGTCGCGTCCGCGCACTTGAGCATCTCTGATCCAGTCATCTTTGCGGAATCGCTGCCGCATCCTCAGCCCATTCAGACTTACATCTTCGAAGGCAAATGGAAAGGGCTCCTTCCCGAGGGGGATGATCTCATGCCCACCGCTCGCAAGGCCAAGCTTCCCGCGGCATCCAACTCCAAGACCCCCAAAGGGTCCAAATAACGTCCGATAGTCTGCTGATCTGCAAAAACTCTTTCAGACTTGCCACGCTGGAGCGCCAAGGACTTTGGCTGGGAAACCCGCGCTGATAAGGTATTGCAGCACGCGACCCACGCTGTTGGGTCGCATTTCGGAGGGCTCAAGATGAAAGCTGCTTGTGGATTCGCCGCAGTCGCGGCTGCCGTGATCGCATCTGCCGCCTTTGGACAGACCATCGATCCTCACTATCAAGGGTGCTACACCATTCGTGACCTGGGCACGCCCCCGGATGTTCCCGGTTCGCTCGGTGGAATCAATTTCCTCCCAGGCAATCCCAATGTCATGCTCATCGGCGGAGCGGCCAATGGTGGGTTCGGCGCTCTCTATACCGTTGGCATCGTGCGCGGTGTAGGCAATGTCATCACCGGCTTCACGGGCACGGCAACCCAGTATTGCACCGCACCCAACCTCGATGGCGGTCTGGCCCTCGCTCCGAACAACACCATCTTCGTTGCCACCTTTCCCAACAACCTGATTCTGCAGATTCTTCCCGGCAGCGAGCAGCCAGATCGTGAGACGGCTCTCTTCGATCTGGGTGTCGCCGGCACCACCGGCTCATGTCAGTTCGTGCCTCCCGGGTTCCCCGGCGCGGGCCGTCTCAAGGTTGCTACATACAACGGCAGCGCGTGGTATGACGTCCCCTACACACCAGATGGCACAACCGGGCTCTTCAATCTCGGCCCCGCGTCAACTGGAATTCAGATCGGTGGCGGACCAGAGGGAATCGTCTTTGTCGGCGCGGGCAACCCCGCCTTCCCGGTTGCCAGCACGCTTGTGAGCGAATACGGCACTGGCCGCGTCGTGTCGTACCGGTTGGATAGCAATGGCGACCCGATCCCCAGCACCCAGCGTGTCTTCCTTTCTGGCCTCAGTGGCGCAGAAGGTGGTGTCCGCGATCCTCTCACCGGCAACTTCCTCTTCTCCACGTTTGGTGGCGCCGGGCGAGTCATCGTCGTCGAAGGATTCAATCTCGATTGCCGCGCCAACGTCAATGGCGACTGCGCCATCGACTTCTTTGACTATCTGGATTTCGTCTCTGCCTTCAGCGGCAGTGAGCCATCTGCCGACTACAACGGCGACGAAGTGATCGACTTCTTTGACTACCTTGACTTTGTTGCTGATTTCTCCAGCGGTTGCGGCAGCTGAATGCGTTTGACCAACGCCCACCATGTATCCTGAACATCCCACCCCGGACGAAAGTCCGGGTTTTTCGTTTCTGACCGGGAGCATCGTTCAGCAGTTTCCGTTTGGGTGGTGACCGACCATTGTGGATACCCCTGCCGCCGCACCGCGGCAGGGCCTGAGCCGGCCCCGGAGCACTCACCGGGGCCGACTTTTTGGTACCTCCCACCCCCTCCATGCCATCTCATTTCCAGCCGATAGAGTCATGCCCGGTTTCGGGTCTATTGGTTCGGTCGTTTTTCGGAGTATCGCGTTCATGGCAAGTGCATCTTCACCGTTGGCTGGTAAGCGAGTCGTCGTGACAGGCGGGGCCGGGTTTCTGGGCCGCGTCGTGTGCCAGAAGCTGCGCGAGCGGGGCGTGAAAGAGATCGTGATTCCTCGCAAGGCCGAGTGTGACCTGACCAGTGAGCCGGATGTCGCACGTCTCATCCGCACCGCGTTTGCGCCACACAAGGTGGACGCAGTCATTCATCTCGCGGCGGAGGTGGGGGGGATCGGTGCCAACCGGGCCAATCCCGGACGCTACTTCTTCGCAAACATGGCGATGGCCCTGCACCTGATCGAGCATGCGCGGCTGGA
This sequence comes from uncultured Phycisphaeraceae bacterium, assembly GCA_964441555.1. Lineage (GTDB taxonomy): Bacteria > Planctomycetota > Phycisphaerae > Phycisphaerales > UBA1924 > F1-120-MAGs238. Next base: position 8,454 of record CAYTYD010000073.1, read on the forward strand.
TGGCTTGCATCAGCGCGGCGGCACGTTTGTTCAGGTGGGCACCATCTGCGCCTATCCCAAGTTCACGCCGGTTCCATTTCGTGAGGATGAACTGTGGAATGGATATCCGGAAGAGACGAATGCGCCGTATGGAGTCGCGAAGAAAGCCGCGTGGCAGATGCTCGACGCGTACAAGCTGCAGTACGGATTCCGCAGCGCGTATGTGTTGCCCGTGAATCTGTACGGGCCGCATGACAATTTCGACCTGAACTCCAGCCATGTGATCCCCGCGCTGATTCGCAAGTGTGTCGAGGCGCAGAAGCGCGGCGACAAGGAGATCGTGTGCTGGGGTACTGGTTCGGCCTCGCGCGAGTTCCTGTATGTGGATGATGCGGGCGAAGGCATTGTGCGTGCCGCGGAGGCGATGGACAATCCTGACCCGATCAATCTGGGTGCTGGGTTTGAGATCAAGATCAAGGACTTGGTGGAATTGATCGTGAAGTTGACGGGGTTCAAGGGTGGGATTGTGTGGGACAGCACCAAGCCGGATGGCCAGCCGCGGCGCTGTTTGGCAACGGATAAGGCAGAGCGATTGCTGGGTTGGAAGGCGCAGGTCGGTTTTGAAGAGGGATTGAAGCGGACGATCGAGTGGTATCGGGCGAACAGCTGAAAGATGCTTCAATCTTCGTTATGCGGCGACAGAAGTCTGGCTGGGTTGTTTAGCCAATTCCATCGCATGTACGTCATCGACGCTGTTATCGCAAGCCCAGAATACAACTGAAGAAACGGTGTGATAATACTGAGCGATTCACGCTGCGAGGCAGGTGTGTAAGTCCAAAGTCGCGAGATCATGTAGATGCTGACGGCACACATGGCGCCGCCTGCGAGCGAGAGTGCTGTGAGTCGGCCGCCGCTTACAGGCGGGCCGTTCGGCTTGAACTTTCTGCGAATCAAAGCGTTGGCTTGCCAAATGGTACAGGCGACAGCGAAGAGGGTGAAGACGTACGAGATCGGGTCAGAAGAATTGACTCGCAGTTTCTCACCAGCGAGATTTGCAGAAACAAGCACCATTGCTATCGCCACCAAAGCGGCAAGCACCGTGAGCAAGACAGAGAGTTGGTAGAGGGATTGACCTTTCGTCATGCGTGGCCATCACGTACGGCGAGCTGCGAAAGCGATTGCAGCTGCGCCCATCGAATAAAGGACATATGCGCCAGTGCTCCAAGTGCATAGGCGAGAACGCAGAGTGGGAGTACGGCCATGCCAGCCGTGAATGTGAAGAGGCCCGGCATGGTGATGTTGGGCATCTGCGTGAGAGCCCATCCCGCGCCTGCACCAGCGAGCGCGGAACCCAGAGCCCTGCCAGCAGAAGTCATTGGTGTGATTCTTGAAGGCGGATGAACGCGCCAAATCGGCACGATGGTGATCCACCAAAAGATGATCAATCCAAGAAGCAGAGAAATGCTGAAGCGTTCGAGAGGTTGGCCGGGAAGGCGAGACATAAAATGAGTCGTCATGCAAACATAAGCGAGCAAAATGATCAGTGCCGAAGTGGCTGCGAGCGATCGGGCAAGACGAAGTTCAAACTTGGCTTCATCCATGATGTGACTCCAGGAATCGCGTAAGTGAACTGGTTGCTGTTGGCATCATTTCAACACAAACACCTTCACCAGCACATCGCCGATGCCCACGAGTGCTGCGCCGGCGATGATGCCTGCGCAGATCGGCTCATGGGTCTGGATCCAGAGGAGGTTGCCCTTAGATTCCTTGAGGTTCTTGTAGAGTTTGTGCATGAGGGCAAAGAAGGCAGCGCCCGCGAACATGGCGAGTGAAGATTCAAAGGGGACGACGACACCCAGGCCGATGGCCAGGGGTGAGATGGGGAACTTGTTCTTAGTGATGATGCGGGTGACTTCGAAGATGAGGCCGACGACGGCGGCGATGACCATCGAGATGACGATGGACTGGGTGAGAAGTGTGCCGCCGGTGCCACCGAAAATGCTGGTGACGAGTTCGGAGACGCCCTTCCACTGCACGGCGGAGGGGAAGACGAACTGTTCGGTGACCATTGTGTTCTGGAGATGGTTCGGATCGGTGGCGGCAGCTTCGGGGTTGTATCCCTTCATAAAGAGGGCGAAGAAGAGAGGTGTGGAGGCGAGGGACCCAGCGATGATGCCGATGATGTGGCCGACGGCCTGATGGCGGGGCTTGCCGCCAAGCATGTAGCCGGGCTTGATGTCCATGAGCAGATTGCTGGCATTGCTGGCGACTTCGACGCACATGACACCGGTCATGAGATTGGTGGGGGGATGCTTGGGATCGGCAGCGCCGAAGATGAACTGGGGAATCTTGGAGAGTGAGCCGGTGGGTGTGATGCCGGTGAGGGCGGTGCTGCTGGCGGCGATGAGTGTGAGAACGATGATCATGGGAATGGCGAGGGCGCCGAGAATCCATGAGACACCGAACCACTCGTGAGCCATCCACACGCCGATCGCGCCGACGATGGGCATGCCAGCCCAGGAGATCCAGAGTGGGACTTCGATGTGGCGGACGGGGTCTTCGGATGCGGCCTTTTTGCCACCAGTGAGGCCTTTGAAGGCGGCGACGAAGATCTGTGGTTTGGCAAAGAGCGCGACCATGCTGGCGGTGACCATCATGGCGATGCCCCACCAGAGAGCCCAGGTATTGAGGATGTGAGCGCGTCCGAAGACAGCGTCGCCAGCGGCGACTGTGCCACTCTTAGGGAGGATTTCCCCGATGGAAATCATCCAGGGGACGATGATGAAGAAATTGAGGACTGCGCCGAGCATCATGGAGCCAGCGGAGCGGATGCCCATCAGGCCGCCAGCGCCAAACATGGCGAGATCAAGGGCAGGGTTGATGGCAAGTTGCTTGAAGGTGACGTTGGCGATTTTCGGTTCGGAGCCGGTCTTGGCGAGCCATGCGTAGACAGGATCGAGGTTGTGTGGCAGATGCCAGGTCGCGGCAATCTTGTCTTTGGCGTTGACAAGAGTCTGCGCGAATGTATCGGTGCCCTTGATGGTCAGAATAAGTGCGTGAATGGCCTTGAGATACGCCTCACCGGAAATGAAGGAGATGAAGCCGGCGAGGGCGGCGGCGATGGCAAGGGCCTTGGCCTTAAACATGCCGACATTGGCGGCGGAGGTGTAGAGGGTGTCGAGGACTACGCCGCAAGCGCGGCCTTCGGGGAAGGGTTGCTGTTCATCGTTGATGAAGCGGCGCTTCATGGGGAAGGCGACCAGCACGCCCAGGACAGAGAGGACGACGTTGAACCAGAACATCTGCCACCAAGGCATGGGTTTGTTTTCAATCCACATATAGGCGGCCATGCCGGAGATGAGGGGGCCGGTCATGTAACCGGCCGCGGTGGCGATGGATTGGCTGGCGTTATTTTCGAGGATGGTCATGTCGCGCGCGCCGAGGCGAGCCATGACGCGATAGACGGCGAAGGCGAGGATGACGCTCGTGAGGCCGACGCCAAGGGTCCAGCCGGTTTTGGCGCCGACATAAAGGTTGGTGGCGGAGAGAACTCCGCCCAGGAGGAAGCCCGTGAGGGCTGAGCGAAGGGTGAGCTGAGGCATATTGCCCCGGAAGACGTTCTTGAGCCACCACTGGTCCTTTTCCAGCCGCGACATGGATTGAACTTGTTCGTCGGTGAGCGTTGGGATGGCCATGTTGAGAACTCCGAATCAACACCGGAAGTCGAGGCCGGTGGGAGGTGCAGGAATTGTGAACGAGGAAAGATACAGGAGAACGAAGGGTCGGGTGAAGGTGCGGGATTTGTGCGTATACTACCATAAACCGAATTGCGTGTCAAGAGGGGTTTGGTAGGTGGTTACCGGGCCTAGGATGTGGAACGAACCCGTGCCTGCGTTGGCACGTTGTGTTTTGGGGGAAGGTACATGTGTGAGTGGGAGCTCCTCGATTCCGGGGGAGTCCAGACTCGGCTCGCGGCACGCAACCCCCATGCGGCCGCGAGTGGTGTTCATTCAGAAGGAGCTTGATATGAAGAATGTTGCTGTGCTCGCGTTGCTTTCGGCTGGCTTGATCATCACCGGCTGCGAGGAGAAGAAAGATGTGTCGAAATCGCTGAGCGATGCGGCCAAGAGCGTTGAAGGCGCGGCCAAGGACGCGGCGAACAAGACTGCTGACGCGACCAGGGCGGCGGCCGACAAGGCCAAGGACGCCGCGGGTAAGGCCGCGGATGCGACGAAGGACGCTGCCGGCAAGGCGGCTGATGCCACCAAGGAAATGGCCAAGGACGCAGCCAACAAGACGGGCGACGCGATGATCGCGGGTGGCGAGAAGCTGAAGGAAGTGGCTGGCGACATGATGGCCAAGGCCAAGGGTGCGGCTGGGTCTTATCCCACTGAGCTGACCAAGCTGACGGATTCCCTCAGCAACATCAAGAGCGTCGAGGACGCGACCAAGGCGATGCCTGCGTTGAAGGATCAGATGGCCAAAGTGAGCGGCTACGTCGCGACGCTGAGCGCTGCTCCTGCGGATATGAAGGCGAACCTGATGAAGGAGTTCAAGCCCCAGATTGATGCCGCGGTGAGCAAGTTCAAGGCCCAGGCGGAGCGGCTCACCAAGGACGGCGCGC
>CAYTYD010000074.1:0-13039 GCA_964441555.1 uncultured Phycisphaeraceae bacterium
GACCTCCGGGTTATGAGCCCGACGAGCTACCAGGCTGCTCTACCCCGCAATCAGGGAGAGATACTAGGCGGCACTTGCGAGAGAGGCAATGCGCGGCAGCAATTGCCTCGTTTCCATCGAGAAAACCCGACATCTGGAGACTGATTTCGTGCGTGATCAGCCCTGCGCGACGAGAGTTCGGCAGGCCGCGCATAAACTCGGCCCTATGTCAGGATTGATCCCCAACAAAGTGAACGTCCTCTTGATCGGTGGCGGCGGGCGCGAGCATGCGCTGGCGGTTGCGATGCGCAAATCGCCGCGGCTGGGGGAGTTGCATATCACCCATCCGGGAAACCCGGGCCTGGCCGATCTGGGTCGCGCCGTCGATGTGCCGGTGACGCACAAAGAGTTCTATCGCCTCGTCCAGTATTGCGACAAGCATGCGATCGGCCTGGTGGTGATCGGTCCGGAAGACCCCCTTGCCGAGGGGTATGCGGATGCACTCGCCAAAGATGGGCGGCTGGTCTTCGGTCCCGTCGCCGCAGCGGCGAAGCTGGAATCAGACAAGTCCTTCGCCAAAGACATCATGCGGGCGGCGAGCATTCCCACCGCTGAAGGCCGCTCATTTTCGGATTATCAAGCCGCAAAGGAATACCTCTCCTCGCGCATGTCCATGGCCGGGCGCGGCGCACAACCGACGCCGCCGGTAATCAAGGCCGCGGGACTCGCCAAAGGCAAGGGCGTGATTGTGCCCGCGAATGCGGATGAAGCGCAGCGGGCACTTGAGCGGATCATGGTGAAGAAAGAGTTTGGCGATGCAGGAAAGATGGTCGTCATCGAAGAGCGACTGGAAGGCACCGAAGTTTCGGTACTGGCGATCGTGGATGGGCAGAACATTCTGATTCTGCCTCCAGCCCAAGACCACAAGCGATTGCAGGACGGCGACAAAGGCCCCAATACCGGCGGCATGGGCGTCTTCTGCCCTGCGCGAAATATCGATGGAAAGCTCCTTGCCAAGGTCGAGCGCGAAGTGCTGGTACCCGCGATCGATGCCCTGCGGCGTGATGACATCGCGTTCCGTGGCGTGCTTTATGCCGGAATCATGCTGACCCCTGCGGGCCCGAAAGTACTGGAATTCAACTGCCGCTTTGGCGACCCGGAATGCCAGGCAATTCTGCCCCGGCTGGAGAGCGATGCGTTGGAATTGCTGTATGCCGCGGCGGCAGGCAAATTGGACAAGATCGATATTCGCTGGAACAACGATGCGATCTGCTGTGTAGTGCTGGCAAGCGAGGGATATCCGGAGAAGCCGGTGAATGGGCAGACCATCACAGGTCTTGCCGATGCGGGCAAAGTGCCGGGCGTCACGATCTATCACGCGGGAACCATGCGCGAGCCCAACGGCATCGTCAAGACCAATGGCGGGCGCGTGCTCAACATCGTCGCACGCGGACCAATCGCCGAGGTGGCCCGCGAACGCGCCTATGAGGCCGTCTCACGCATCAAGTTTGCCGGAATGCAGTACCGCACCGACATCGGCTGAGTATCAGCGACGCAGGAATGATGTGACCTCTGCGACCGTGGAGGGACTCGTAAACGTGAGTCCGCGAGCTCCTTCGCGCACCAGCACCTGCCCGGGTGAGATAGCAATCTCCAAAAGCACCTCTCGCTTGAATTGAGGAATCTCAAGCCGCAGTTTGATCGTGTCGGGGGGCATCTGCGAAGGCGCGGCAGTCACGGTTTCGGCCTGCGCCAACGACAACAACAGCAGGAAACTCCGTAGCCGCGAATCAAACTCCGGATCTGAACTGAAGGGCGTGGCCTGCCAGCGCAGCACAGGCCGCGAGTATGTCTGGCCCGCAACGTGCAGTTTAGTGACATCCGCCGCCGGAAACTCCAGCGCAAGCCGCGAAACAAAGGGCCACTGATCGACGGTGAGATGTCTCAGCAGTGATGGATCAACTTTGCCATGAACCGGACCGAGCGTCGTTGGCGATTGCTTCGCATCGATAAGTTCACGCGTCGAGACAATGGAGAGAGTGGTCGCATCCAATTCGCCCTTTCGAAACAACTCGAGCGTGGCCCGGTGCGATGGAACGTGCGCGGTTTGATCCTCAAGGGGATTTGTTGCCGCCGCAGCACGGCGATAGAGCGTGACCGTTGCCGCAGGTTTGGAATCGTGACTCGCGCCATCGGCACTGATTTCCTTCCCCGGATGCACCGATTCGAACATCGCTTCAGAGAGGATTTTGGCAAGCCCCTCACACGCCGCGAGATCGCCGCGAAGTGGAGCCGTGCCAGCCGCCGTGACGTGTTGGATGGAAACCTCCCACTGCCGGTGCACACGTTGCAGCATCAGCGTTCGTGTGCCATCTGAAATGGTGATGCAGAATACCTCTCGCCCCAGGAGAGGCGCAATGAACGGAGAAATCATCCCCTGCCATGTCGATTCATCGAAGATCGCGGCAGGATCAGCCGACAGCGCATAAGTCGCAGCGCCACGCCGAACAACCGGCACCCCACCCAAACCCGGCGCAAGCAAGGTGAATGATGCTGCTCCTCCATTGCTGCTTGCAAAGGTCGCCGTGCCGAGCGGCGCGGCAGAAGAGGGCGTCACCTCCCTTCCGGCAATCTCCAAAAGTGTGCGAAAGTTGGATTCGATCGTTGGAATGCCCGCTGGCCAGGAGGCCGAAGCTCCGGATGGCCACGTGACTATCCATGAACCAGTGAGGTGCTGGATGTGGGATGGAGCGCGAACGCATTGAAACGAGGCGCCTCGCTGATCACTACGAAACGTCATCGACTTCATCTCATCAATCGCGGCTGGCACCAGCACTCGCGAAAGTGGGAATGAGGCGGGTGCTCCCGCCGCAGGCACTACGGCGGCGGGCTGCTTGGTCAGCCAGAACAGCACGCCAAGCCCCACCACCAGCAAAGACATGATGAAGATGGCAGGTGTTCGCGGCACGGGTAGATTGTTACCAGCCGATTGTTCTTCGCGGTGCAATCGTTGAGTGATTTTTTCGTACAATCCGTCGCATGGCAGGGCAGAATTGGACATACGTCAGCATTTCGTCGTGGCCCGAGGGCTGGGGTGAACGCGAGCGTCATGCCGCGCTGGTGAAGGCAGGGATGCCCGCGCCGGATGCCGTTGGCGTCTCCAGACGCGTCGCACCCATGGTCATCAAGCGCTTGCCACTGGCGAGCGGCGAAGCGCTGATCCGGGGGCTCGCAGTTCAGGGTGTTGAGGCCTTCGGCCTCTGCCGCGATGAGATGGATCTCACCGTGCCCCCAACCCCTGCCAAGCGCCTGCGAGCGGCGCTGGGCTCCCCCAAACCCATGTACTTGGTCGAGAGCTGGCGCGAGCGTGTCTTTCCCAATGTCACGCTCATGATGGATCAGGTCTTTCTCATCATTCGCGCCACCGTCACCGTGCAGGTGACCAAAACGGTGATTGAGCCCGATGAGCCGGATAGCATGCTCGGCATCGGCTTTCCTGGCGATGTTCTGGCCTCGGGTGTTGCCGGCTCCATTGGGCGATTGGCGTACCGGGCCGCGGCGGATGAGAGCGAGCTGATCCACAAGTCATCCTCTACCCGTAGTAGTGGCGATCAAGTTATCGAGATGTACCTGATGGATGGTTCGCGCGTGCGGATCAACAGCGCGAAGTTCAACTTTGACGTGCTGGGCACCAACAAGGGCCTCACCGATCGTGAGAACATGGACACGCTGATGCTCAAGCTCAGCGAAGAAGCCACACACGCCATGATCGACTTTGGCTTCGAATCTTTCCGCCCTCCATCAGAACTTCGACTCTCCGCCTCCGAGATGTACGGCACCAACACCACCGTCAAGACCATCGACCCTTGGCCCGCCTACGAATTCTATAGCGTGTGGCGTTACATCATGGCGCGGCATGATGCTGGGCTCTCGTAATGCACCATTCGCACGTTCGTCCTGATACTCCGGAAAGAAATTCATGACAATTCATTGTGTGCTGGGTGGCATCCTCTTGACCTCGCTCGCCTTTTCGCCTTCTGTCACCGCGCAGACATCGCAACCCGCTCCAACGCCAATCTCTGACGCGATTCGCCAGCAGGCCACAGCACTGATGCCGCTTGTGAAGGAGAACGCGGCCGTCGAATTGCTCAATGCCGCGAATCAGCTTCCTGAACCACCCAGCCGCACCGTCTATCGAAATCGCGAGAAGGGAATAGCCCTGAGCGCAGCGGAGTGGAACGCTCTCTCTGAGACCGATCGCGCAGGCCTGACACCGAAGGTGTATCCACCTGAGTTTCACTACTCCACGGGCTATGGCTCGCCATTGGTGTTTGCCCGCGTTCTCGACCTCGCTGGCAAGCATGGCTTCGCATCACTGAAAGATAAGAAAGTCATGGATTTCGGTGCCGGCACCATCGGCCACCTCCGTGCCATGGCGTTCGCTGGTGCTGAAGCCCACGGTGTGGATGTGGAGCCTGTGCTCCGCGCCTTGTATTCTGAACCAAGCGATCAGGGCACCGTGAACGCTGGATCGAAAGGTGCGGCGAAAGGTGCGGCATGGATTCACATCGGCCGCTGGCCAGCCGAAAACGACATCACGCGAAAGGTCGGCACGGGGTTTGACCTTATCACCAGTAAGAACACTCTCAAAGAGGGCTACGTACACCCCAAGCCGCCACCGGGCAAAACCGTCGATGCGCGGCAGGTCATCACGCTTGGTGTCGACGATGCCACCTTTCTCAAATCCGTGCACGACTCATTAAATCCCGGTGGCCTTTTCATCATCTACAACATCTGCCCCGCACAGAGTGATGCCACAGACCTGAGCAAGCCATACATCCCATGGGCCGATGGCAACAGCCCATTCTCACGTGAGCAGTTCGCCACGGCCGGGCTGGAAGTGCTGGAGTTCGACATCGTCGATGCCGAATGGGCCATCGACGCCTTTACCGCACTCGGCTATCACAATGGTGCCACCAAGCAGGAGATGAGTTCAACAACCTTCTGCTGGTACACCGTGGCCCGCCGCCCATCAGCTTCCAAATAATCAAACAAAGAACCACAGGAACCCACACCCGTGAAGTGGTTGGAACGCGGCATCATCGACAGCAACGCCCGCTTTCCCGGGAAGTGGACCATCCTCGGCACGTGGTGGCTCGTCCAAGGACTCCTCATCTGGCTGGCCACTTCAATGTGGAGTTGGCAGACCAGCTCAGTGGATGGCCCCGGTGGCTTCCCCTTCGGCTTACGTCACCTCAACACACTGCTCAAGCAACCCTTTCGCTATGACGTCGCCCTCTCGTCCCTGATTCTGGCTGCGTCCATCGCCCTGCTGCAAGGTCTAGTCATGCTCCCCGTGCGCAGGCCAGAGGCCAATGCTGGTGGTCGCTCCCTCTTCTTCACGCTGGTCCTCGCCGCGGCGATGATCGCGGCACTCCTCGTCGCCGCCGGATTCGCTATCAATTCACTTGGCGAAATTCTCCTCAAAGAGCGCATGTATTACCTCATTGCGCGATGGAGCACCATCGTCGGCGCTGCCCTCGCTTGGGCCACGGCCGGTTACGCCATCTGGGTCTGGGTGCGCCACGCCAGACACCCCGCCCACACCACCGTCAGCATCCTCACAGAACGCATCTTCAAAGGCACCGTCATCGAAATCGTCGCCATACTTCCGATTGATTACATGGTGCGGCGGAAAACCGATTGCTATTGCGGCGAAGGAACCTTCTGGGCTCTGATCGTCGCCGGTGTCGTCGGAACCATCGCCCTGGGGCCCATGGTCTGGCTCCCCCTCGTCGCCAAACGCCGCAAAGAGTGGTACGGCGGTCACTGCCGTGCGTGCGGTTATGACATGACCGCGACGTTGCAGGCACAATGCTGCCCCGAGTGCGGCACGGGGTGGAAGGTGGATCACAACGCTGTGTCAGAAAGTCCGTGAGATCAATCTCACTCTTATTTCGGGCTCAATCTTTCGCTTGTCAAGATGACATCGCAAGCTCGATACTCAACTCCTCGCCTGTGAAACAGGCGCGTGTTGGTAGCCAGACGTGAAACGTCTGGTGAAATGCTCCATCTACGAATCTCCGTTCCTTCCTTCACCGCCCATGAACATTGGCGGGCGATGCATGTGGCAGCTATCTCGCTCGGTGGGCATGTGCGATGTGTGTGAATCAGTACATGACGATGATGGTGGTGCTTGACCGCACTCCGGGCACACTGCCGCAACAGGGAGACCATTCCGCAGATATCCACATTCTTGACACATGCTCGGATCGGCCAGTCGATTGGATCGCTTCACCAGCACCCCCGCAAACCCGACGATCATCACCCCTGTCCCACCCATTCCCGCCAACATGCGCCGGTTCATTTCCGAAGAAATCCTCCCCGTTCCACAGATCGTGCCCCAATACTCGCGGTACTTGTGATTGGTGGGTAACCCCGTAGAACGCGGCGTGGCGCGAAAGTAGCAATCGCCACACAGGCACCCGTCATAACCATTCGATTGACGCTCGGCAGCCCGAACCAGATCGCCCGCTGCTCCACACACCCAGCCGATGGCATCGCAAGTGCCCCCGACAACATCACCCATGAAAGATGTGACCAGAAAGAATGCGCCGATGCCTGCCAAACGGCCTGAAGTGAACAAAGCCATACCCACCTCCGAGAAGAGGTTGCTTCAGATGTCGATACGCAGGGAATAGTCCAAAGATGCAGGAAACTTCGGCGGGTGCCTTACCGCGTTGCAGTGCTCTCGTTTCCATTCCACCAATCAGGGGAGTTTCTGAGAGTCTGCCTTACATGTGGGGTTTACTCCAAAGAGTTTTTGGATTGACAGGATGGAGTTTCTCATTAGCAGGAGGCGAGCTCGTATGATCGTCTCCATGAAGTATAACGATGCTACAAGCGGCCCAGCCCACAACTTGCGAGCTCAAGTCAAGGACATTCTGAGCACAAGCCTTGAGTTTTTCGAGAACGAAGTCGTTGAGGGCCGAAGGGCCAATAGGGCCATTCTAAACGTTGTTGTGCGCGGAATCGAAGCTTTTGCGTCGCTCCCCCTCGATCAGATTGAACGATTGAGCCCGAAACGCATCTCGCATTTGGACGTCGCCTCACAGGGATTTTTGCACGTACTGCGACCTGCCTTCGATTCAAGACACTCTGGCGACAATGTTTCCGAAGCGAGATTAGCTGACATTCTTCGAAGCCTTCGCGCGTGGGAATCGGACTTCTACGACAGCATTCTTGAGAATGCCGCCATGCTCCGCACACTCAACGAATCCGGAAACGAGTGGCAGGCCAAAATGGATGAAGAAGCCGACGCCTTTCGAATCGTAATTGCACAAAAACTAGCGGCGGCAGAAGAGATACACAGACGCATTGAAGCCTTGAGAGAGGATATTGCCAAAACCGCATCGACCCAAAAGGTGTCCAGCCAATCAGATCATTTCTTAGATGAAAGCTCCGAACACAACGCTGTAGCCAAATCTTGGCTGATGCAAAGCTACGTATTGTTTGGAGCCATTCTTGCATTTGCGATCTTGTCATTATTCGCACAAAGGTGGATCATCAGTGACAAGAGTAACGTCTACGAGTGGATTCATCTGGGCATTTCCAAAGCGTTTTTCTTCAGCATCTTGGTGTATGCGCTGTTCGCCGCAATCCGTAGCTTCAACGCGAGCATCCACAATTCCGTCGTCAATAAGCATCGATCCAACGCACTGTCAACCTACACCACAATAGCGGAAGCAGTGCGAGATCTCGACAAACGCGACATCATTCTGACTAAAGCGGCAGAGTGTATTTTCGATCCGCAACCCACTGGATTCACGAAAGAAAGCGGTAGCGAATCGAGTTCCCCCACGTTGCTGAACGTCAACACCGGTGGAATCAAGCCGAACGTGGGCGGCTGATCACCGCTCTGCTTCCCCTCTTCCTCGTGTAGCAAAGCGGTCTTCCCGCTTTGCAGAGCGAATTAACCCCCCGCACTTCCCTCTCCACCTGGCAGCGTCATGCTCCAGGGGTTCAGGTAGGTATTGATATCGTCGGCGGAGATTTTCTTGCCGCTGACATCGTTCCGCCCCACCACTGTCTCCAGGGCCAACTGCCGCACAGTCTTCCCCTCTTTGAACGCCTGATACGCCAGCGCTGCCGACTTGTCGTACCCGATCACCGGCACCAGCGAAGTGCACATCGCCAGCGACCCTTCGATCAGTTCCGCGCAGCGCTTCTCATCGGGCTTCAGCCCCGCCAGCAGGTTCTGCGTGAACATGGTGCACCCATTCGCCAGCAGATTGATCGAATCCAGCGTGTGATGGGCCATCATCGGCATCGCCACGTTCAGATCCAAGAGTGACCCCACACCCCCCAGTCCACCCGCCGTCGTCGCGGCAGTGTTCCCGATCACACTGCAACAGACCATGATCAGCGATTCGCAGATCACCGGGTTGGTCTTCCCCGGCATGATGGAACTGCCGGGTTGTACGGCAGGCAACACCAATTCACCGATGCCGCAGCGCGGCCCGGACCCCAGCCAGCGGATGTCGTTGGCGATCTTGGTCAGCGACACGGCGATGGTCTGCAGGATGCCCGCGACCTCCACGTACGCGTCTTTGGCGTGCTGGGCCTCAAAGTGGTTCTGAGCTTCGCGGAAGTGAATGCCGGTGCGCTGCGTGAGTTCTGCCGCGACGCGCGAGCCAAACTCTTCATGGCAGTTGATGCCGGTGCCCACCGCTGTGCCGCCGATGGCCATTTCGCCCAGCGTGTGCAGGGCGCGATGCAGGCGCTCCTCGGCGTGATGGAGTTGCGAGGCGTAGCCACTGAACTCTTGCCCCAAACGAATCGGCGTCGCATCCTGCAAATGCGTGCGCCCGATCTTCACCAACTTGTCCCACTGTTTGGCCTGCTCATCCAACTTGGCCGACATGGTCTTGATGGCGGGCAAGAGTTGGGTATGAATCGCCACCGCCGCGGCAAGGTGCATCGCCGTGGGGAATGTGTCATTGGAACTCTGCCCCATGTTCACATGGTCATTGGGGTGCACACCGCCGGACTTGATGTACTCGGCATCTTTGCTGCTGCCAATCGGCTTGTTGTTGTAGAGGCAGATGAGGTTGGCGACAACCTCGTTGGCATTCATGTTGGTCGAGGTGCCAGAGCCGGTCTGGTAGATATCAATCGGGAAGTGCTTCTCCAGCCCGCCGCGTTCGGCCAATCCACCCTCGATCTCTTTGCAGGCGCGGGTGATCAGGGCCAGTCGTTTCTCATCCAATCGCCCCAGCGCGTTGTTCACCGCCGCGCACGCGGCTTTCAACGTGCCGTAGGCCCGGATGATCTGGGTCGGCACAGGCCGCCCACTCACAGGAAAATTCAGCACCGCGCGCTGCGTGCTGGCGCCGTACAGGCAATCGATGGGCACCTGCATCGGGCCCATGGTGTCTTTTTCGGTGCGGGTCTGTGCGACGGAGGAGGGGGTGGCAGTCGTCATGCCAGCAGGGTAGAACCCCGATGCCGCGTTTCGCCATCGGCCGACACGGATTCAAGCAACCTTGGTATCAGTGAGCGGCGGCTCCTTCTTGAATCCGCCGCCAATCAAGACCCCGATGTATCCCAGCACGGGGTTGATGAAGAGAAACCAGGTGGGCTCTTCGGTCTTGTTGACCGAATCCTGCAGCGATACGTCCCCCGCGCGCAGTCCGGGATCCGGACGGTTCATCGAAGAGACAGCGCCATACATGCCCAAAGCAAAATACAGAACCGCAAGCACGTGCACCGGCTTCATACGCCTAGCGATCAAGCGACACACAAGTCCGCCCAGCAATGCTCCCGCGATTCCAACCACCACCATGATCACCAACCACAGCGTGGTGGCGTCGTACGTCCCTGGCTCAAAGGTCCGCTCGGCACCAATAGCAAGATAGGCGATCGTCAAACCGCCCGAAAGCAACACCATGCAGACCAACAGCCCCGCGATCACAGCGCCAATGGCTCGTCCCATGAGTGGATCTCCTGTAAGAACCCTTTCACCATCAGCATAACCGATCTGCGGCAAGCCATTCGCCCCGCGCCAAATGCCTAACCGCTCCCGCCATACCATTCCCTACGCATGGCCGCCATCGATTCGCATTCAAATTCGCCTTCCCCAATGCAGTCTTCGCCTGCCACGATGCAGAAGGTGGAGAAGGTGATCAACCTCATCCGCCCGACGGTGCAGGCCGATGGTGGCGATGTCGAACTCGTCAAGATCACCCCCGACGGCGTCGCCGAGATCCGCCTTCACGGCGCGTGCGTCGGCTGCCCTTCCAGCGCCATGACTCTGCAGGTCGGCATCGAGCGCAATCTCAAGCAGCACTGCCCTGAGATCAAGAGCGTTCGGGCTGTCAACTGATCCTCAACTGATCCACGACCAAACCTCCCCACACGCGGCGTTCTACCCTTGCCGCGAATGACCACCGCTCCCCACGAATTTCTCTCCGAACTCCGCTGGCGCGGCTTGCTCCATCAATCCACTGATGAAGCCGCCCTCACCGCTCACCTCAGCGGCACACCCCGCAAGGTCTACGTCGGCTTTGACCCCACCGCCGATTCACTGACCATCGGCAACCTCGTCCCCATCATGCTCCTCGCCCACGTCCAGCGTGCGGGGCACATCCCCATCGTCGTCAGCGGCGGCGGCACGGGCCTGATCGGTGACCCCAGTGGCAAATCCGCCGAACGCACCCTGATGACCAAGGACACCGTTCTGCACAACTGCCGCTCGCAGATGCGCATCTTCGGCAAGATTCTGGATTTCGATGCTGCACGCTCCAATCACGCCACGCTCGTCAACAACATCGACTGGCTGGGCGCGATCTCCTTTCTTGATGCGTTGCGCGACATCGGCAAGCACTTCTCCATCAACCAGATGGTGCAGCGCGATGCCGTGAAAGACCGCCTCAACAATCGCGACCAGGGAATCAGTTACACCGAGTTCTCTTACATCCTCCTCCAGGCTTACGACTTTCATCATTTGCACAAGAGCATGGGTGTCACCGTCCAACTCGGTGGCAGCGATCAATTCGGCAACATCATCTCCGGCATCGATCTCATCAAGAAGTCCGCCGCTGCAGATGCCCGCGCAACCGGTGCCGATGGTGCAGCACTCGAAACCTTAATGGGAACAGTCCACGCTTTTGGCGCGACCGCCCCCCTCGTGACCAAGTCCGATGGCACCAAGTTCGGCAAGACCGAAAGCGGCGCGATCTGGCTCACCGCCGATCGCACCAGCCCCTTTGCCTATTACCAGTTCTGGCTCAACAGCGCCGATGCCGATGCCCTCAAGTGGATTCGCATCTTCACCTTCCTTTCTCAAAGTGAAGTCGAGGCCCTCGAATCTCAACACGCGGCAAGCCCCGGCGAACGTCCCGTGCAACGCGCCCTGGCCCGCGAAGCCACCCGCATCCTGCATGGCACCCAAGAGATGGAAACCGCCGAAGCCGCAGGCAAAGCCCTCTTCTCTGGCGAAGTGGCATCGCTCCCTGCCCAAACCTTCCGCGATGTCCTCTCCACCGTTCCCACCTCGACACAACCCCTCGCATCGCTCTCTCCCGCCCTCTCCGCCACCGACCTCCTCATCAACACCAAACTCGCCAGCAGCAAACGCGAGGCCCGCGAATTCCTCACCGCTGGCTCCGTCACCGTCAACGGCCGCAAACTCGGCCCCGATGACACCCTCACCACCGCCGACCTCCTCCACACCGATTCCCTCGCCATCCGTCGCGGCAAGAAGAACTGGCATTGGGCGCGCTTCTCCTGAAGAATCCAACCCACCCTACTCATGGACCCCTTCGCCCCACTTCCGCACATTGATGCCGCGTTACGCGAGGCGATCGATCGCGCGCCCCTTCCCGCCAACCTCCGTGAAGCCGCCGCCTACGCCGCCCTCGGCCCGGGCAAACGCCTCCGCCCCATCCTCGCCTGGCACGTCTGCGCCGCCTTCGGCACACCCGGCGAAGCATCTCTCCCCGGTGGTATCGCGATCGAACTCATCCACGCCTTCTCGCTGGTGCACGATGATTTACCCGCGCTGGACAACGATGACCTCCGCCGTGGCCGCCCCACCACGCACAAGCAATTCGGCGAAGCCATGGGCATCCTCGCCGGTGACCTCCTCCTCACACTCGCCTTCGATGTCATCACCTCTCAGGTACCAGATCGCGCCACCGCCGGCCTCCTCTGCGCTGAACTCTCCCAAGCCACGCGCGACATGATCTCTGGCCAGGTCCTCGACACACTCGGCGGCTTCGATCCCGATTCGCCATCCTTCGATCGCGTCCGCCACGTCCACGCGATGAAAACCGGCGCACTCATCCGCGCGGCCTGCCGCATGGGAGCGATTCTCTCCGGCGATCCGGCCCGCACAACCACCATCACCCCGTACGCAGACTCCATCGGCCTGATGTTCCAGATTGTCGATGATCTCATCGATGTCGAACAATCCGCCGCGCACACGGGCAAAGCCACCGGCAAGGACGCCGCGGCGGGCAAACTCACCTATCCCGCCGTGTACGGAATTGAACGTTCACGACAGATCGCCACCGACCTTGGCAAGTATGCGGTCGAGTGGTTGCAGGACATTGGTCCCAACACCGCGCCGCTCGCTCAACTCGCCAACATGATGGCCACTCGGACTAAGTAGCCCCATTTCGCGTCGTCCTGAACATGCTTCCTTAGCCACGCGGCGTACCAATACCGTCGCCCATCCACTGCCTCACATTTGGCCGTTCGGCCCTTTGGCAATTTGGCCATTTCGCATTTGCCACCAAACAACCATGTGCGTCACCAAATATGCCCGGCGGGACTTGAACCCACAGCCTCTGCCTTCGGAGGGCAGCGCTCTATCCAATTGAGCTACGAGCACACAAGGGCATGTTGCCATGCCGCCTCATCCTACGCGTCTCGTTGTTTGATGACGACCACTTCGCCCGTCCAACCTGGCCTTCCAACCCAATCCAAACGGCAAAATGGTCTTAATGGGCGCAACAGGACTCGAACCTGTGACCTCGGCTATGTGACAGCCGCGCTC
>CAYTYD010000075.1:0-12924 GCA_964441555.1 uncultured Phycisphaeraceae bacterium
CCGGTGAGGCCGCGGACGTAGATGGGGTAGGAGTTCTGCACGTTGGATTGCACGATCCAGCGTTGGCCGAAATCGCGGGGAGTGAACTCAGAGAGTTCTTCGGCCCAGCGCAGGCCTGGCACATCGCGAAGCTGATTGACCTGCGCCAGGGGGAGAACGACCACTGCGCTCACGGCTTCGCCGAGGGCTTCGCTGCCGGTGACGGTGGCACCGGGTAGTTTGGCCAGGCGCTGTTCGGTTTCCTGGGGCGAGACGCCCGGGAACATGATGGCGCGGATCGCAACATCACCGGACTTGGCGAGTTGCACGCGCTCGGGGGATTGGAAGGTGACCGAGCCGATGGCGGGGTCGACTTTCCATTCGCGCGGGTACGCGACGACTTTGCTGATGACGCCACTAGCAAGGAGTGCGGCGGCATCAACCTTGGAGAGGTCTGCAACAAAGCAGTTGGTGGGGAGGTATCCCATGCGGCGGACGCCGAGGGCATCGAGGGTGGCCGCGCGTGCGGGATCAAGAGAGCCGGGGAGAACGAGGAGAACTTCCTGTTGTGCGGCGGCAGCGGCCTTGACGGCGGCGACATCGAGAGAGGGGAGTGAATCGAGAGTGACGTCGCCTGTGCGGAGATTCAAAGTGCCCGGGCGCGCCTGCACGAGGCGGACAGCATCGGCGGATGCGGCGGAAAAGGTAATAGCGAGGCCGCACACGGCCAGAGCCGCGCGCAGCCAGTTTCCTCCATCCCGGGACGCAATCGACGATGCATCCCGAGACCATTTCGATCGACCATTCATGCTTATGAGACTCCTCGCTCCTCACCCACCTGCAATCATCCCAGAGTCCACTCCCTCGACGAAACAGAATACCGAATAAGGATTCGAATTCGCAAGAGATGAGGTTCAGGAATACTCCTTAATCGACGCAATCTGGTAAAGCCCCCAATTTAACAGGGGATTGGATTGCTGATTGCATGGGGTGGATTTGCCTGTGCGGCGGCGAGATTCAGGCGGCTTGAGCGAGGGGGTCGGAGGAGATTTCACCCATTGAGGGTGCGGCGGAGGGTTCTTCGCCCTTGAAGCCGACGACGAAGCGTTCCCAGATGGTGGGCTGTTGGATGCCGAGTTTGCCCAGGGCTTCTTCGCGATTGGGGCAGATGGTCATTTTGCGGTCCAGGTGAGTGGCCTTCAGGATGCTGCGGGTGGGACCGTGGAGGCCGTAGATGGCGAGATCCCAATTGTCGCGGCGGCAGGCGCGGGTGAGTTCGAGCATGACGTTGATCCAGGCGCAGGTGAAGTCGCTGACACCGGAGAGATCGAGGGCGAGTCGGCCGCGGCGTTCTTTGGCGAGAGCGATGAGGGATTGGCGGAGGAGTGCGGCCTGCTTGTCCTTGATGCTGGCGATGCTGATGTGGGCGATGGTGACGCCCTGGTGCACTTCGGACCAGACGAGCGCATCGCCAGGAGTCATCGTTGAGGCATTCACAACTTCGTACATACACAACCCCCGTGTCGGTCCGACGAGGGCGCGCGACCGGCGACCATTCATCGGGCCGGTTCTGAACTTGGGATTCGGGCCAAGAGTGCGGCACGTGCCGCAAAACACCCCGAAATACGCAGGGGAAATAGGTGATTCCGGGTGCGTGGTGACCAGTGATTTCGGGGCGGAATCGATGAATGGTGTGAAGCCGCGAGAGATGGGCCGTGCGTGGCGAAGAGGCCGGATGGGAGGAGTGTGCGGTCTGTGATGGCTGCGCGGGTGCTGATCAGCGCTGGGCGTCGACGACGCGGACGTTGCGGCGGCCGAGATCGTCGGCGGAATCGGTTGACGAGGAGTGGGTGACATCGTGAGTCGCGGCGGTGGAGTGGGAGGTGACTGTGCCGCGTTGTTCGAGACGGGCGCGGAGGGAATCGAAATCTTCACTTTCGACGGGGGTGCGTGGGCGGGGCTGACCGAGAGAGCGGATCCAGTGATTGAATTTGAACGCGCCGAAAGCGACGAGGCCCAGGGCACCGGCGATCAGGACAAAGGGGAGGAGGAAGATGGCGAGGACAACGAGGATCAGGAGTCCGAGAATGAGACCAATGAGCAAGCCACCACGAGGTGGCGCGGCGGAGTGACCTGACAACATCTGGATGCGAACGGGCATGAAAGATGGTACGGAAAAGGGAGCTTTGGGTTTGACATTCCGCGCGATAGTCCAATAAAAACGGGCCAAGGCCCCACTGAGGGGCCTTGACCATGAGAAGGGTGAGACGGGTGGCGAGGATTATCGGTTGCGGCGGCGGGCCATCGCGAGACCACCGATGAGGCCGAGGCCAGCCATGCCGGGGGCAGGAACGACGCGGGTGATGATCTGATCCTGGTAGCAGTCGTTGCTGATGCCCTTGATTTCGATACCGGTGGTGTTGCTGTAGGTGCCGGTGCCAGCGGCGGCGAGGAGGTTGGCGAGGATGGTGGTGACGCCACTGGAGAGGGCGGAGCCATCAGTGTCTTTGGCGCGGAAGTTGCCGCTGGTGATGCTCAGGCCGTTATTGGCCGAGGCGGTGTTGAAGTCTTTGACGATTTCCCAGACGGCGAGCTGGAAAGCGGTGGCCATGTCGTTGGAAGCGGTGTTGGTGGTGACGGAGTTGGTGGTGTAGGCGAACATATCCTTGATGGCGTTGGCCTTGGTGACGCCCATGGGTGAGGAATCGGGGACGGCGGAAAGCTGGACGATGCTGAAGGCGTCGACACCACTGACGACGGTCTGCGAGAGATCGGTGCAGTAGGTGCGATAGGTGCCATTCCACACCGAATCAGCGCCGGTGGCACCGCTAAGGGTGTGCTTCAACTGGCCGGCAAAGACGTTGTAGGAGCTGGAGCCAACCGTGATCTTGACGTTGGAACCAGCGCCCGTGCCGGTGTAGTCGACGTTGACGGGACCGGCGAAGGCCGAAGCAGCGATGGTGGTGGCGGCGACGGCGACGATGAGCTGAGCAGTCTTCATGATTCTCTCCACTTGTGCGATGTGTCTTGTTCTGAACCGCTCGCGGAAAGCGGCTGCACGAACCTCGTGCACCTTGAATGTGCGATGCGGCTTGAGCGGTTGCCACCTCGCTTAGAGATTCACCGTCAAAGGAGTCTGGCTGTGACGATTAATCTGGCGCAGACGGCACACGTGGTTGTTTGAGGGGTGCAGCCGGGGTGTTGGCGCGTGTCGGTTGGGTGCTTTTCTCTTGGAGACAGCGCTGCCGCCCCATAAACTGCGGTCTGACGAGGAATGGCGAGGAGTTTCATGGCAGACGCGACGACGACAGATTCGGCCTCACAACCCGGTGCGGCTCTGGGAACAGGGTTTGCGCATCTGCATCTGCACACCGAGTATTCGCTGCTGGATGGTGGCAACCGCGTGGACAAGTTGATGGCGCGGGTGGCTGAGCTGGGGATGACGAGCGTCGGCATCACCGATCACGGCAACATGTTCGGCGCGGTGGCGGCGTATTCGACGGCGAAGGAGAAGGGTGTCAAGGCGATTCTGGGTGTGGAGGCGTATGTGACGCCGCCGGATAAGCTGCGGACGGATCGCACATACAGCGGCGGTGGTGAAGGTGGATTTCACCTGGTGCTGCTTGCCGAGAATGACATTGGCTGGAAGAACCTGCTGGTTCTTTGCTCTGAGGCGTTTCTGACGGGCTTTTACTACAAGCCGCGGATTGACCGGGAGTTGCTCGCCAAGCACAGCAGCGGTTTGATTGCGATCAATGGACACCTGGGCAGCGAGATGGGTGACCATCTGCTGGAGTTTGAGCGGTCGTCGAGTGATGCGGCGTGGGAGAAGGCGGTGGAGAGCGCGCTGTGGCACGCCAAGACCTTTAAGGATGAGGGGACGGGGCCACGGTTTTTTGTGGAGTTGCAAAGGCACATTGCGGAGCAGAACTCGATCAATCCGCATTTGATTCGGATTGCGCAGGAATTGAAGCTGCCGCTGGTTGCGACCAATGACTCACACTTTCTAAAGGCAGAGGATCATGATGCGCACGATACGTTGATCTGCATCAGTACAGGTAAGAGCAAACACGATGAGCAGCGGATGAAGTATCCGCGTGAGCTGTATGTGAAGAGTCCGGCGGAGATGCGCGAGGCGTTCAGCCCGTACAGCGACATTGGCACGGAGGCGTGTGACAACACGTTGCGGATTGCTGCGCGGTGCAATCTGAAATTGCCGATGGGGGCGAATCACGCGCCGATGGTGCGGGTGACGATTCCCGCCAAGAAGGATTTGCCCAAGCCGACGGACAAGGTGTTTGGTGGAGATCTGACGGCGTGGTATCAGAAGTACTGCTCGATGTTTGAGGTGAGGCCGTTTAACGGCGCTTCGGCGACGGCGGAGCAGATGGCGGAGGCCAAAGCGGAATGCGATACCACGCTGTACATGTTGTCGGAGGCGGGGGCGATCTGGCGGTATGGCGTGGAGGGTGCATCGCAACCCGATCGCAAAGCGCGGCTGGAACGTGAATTGAAGATTCTGGCGGACAAGGCGATCAGCGCGTATTTCCTGATCGTGTGGGACTTTGTGAACTGGGGTCGCCAGAACGGTGTGCCTGCTCTGGCCCGTGGTTCGGGCGTCGGGACGATGGTGGGGTATGTGCTGGGATTGTCGAATGCGTGTCCGGTGCGGTATGGCCTGCTGTTTGAGCGATTCACAGACCCGGATCGCAGCGAATACCCCGATATCGATATCGATCTGTGTCAGGATGGGCGGCAGCGCGTTATCAATTACGTGCGCACCAAGTACGGGCATGTGGCGCAGATCATCACGTTTGGAACGTTGAAGGCGCGGGCGGCGATTCGTGATGTGGGGCGGGTTTTTGAGTTGCCATTGCCGGAAGTGGACAAGATCGCGAAATTGATCCCGGAAGCTCTCGGCACCACGCTCGATGATGCGTTGGCGAGTGAGCCGGATCTGAAGAATCTGTATGACCGCGATCCACAGGTGAAGCGGATTTTGGATACTGCGCGGACGTTGGAGGGGCAGGCGCGGCACGCATCGGTGCACGCTGCGGGTGTGATCGTCGCCGCAAGGCCGCTGCATGAGGTGGTGCCGCTTTACAAGCCCTCGGGCGCGGCTGAGAATGATGTGGTGACGCAATGGGACGGGCCCACCTGTGAGAAGATGGGTCTGCTCAAGATGGACTTTTTGGGCCTTCGCACCATTAGCACAGTGGAGAGGGCGAAAGCGCTGATTCGTGATTCGCTTTCTGAAGAGGAGATTTTCCGCGCAGTCGGTCGCAAGCGCAGTGATGGCGGTGCACATCCTCTCGACCTTGATCGCCTCACGGCGGATGACCAGAAGGTCTTTGAGCTTTTCCGCCGCGGCGACACGACGGGTGTGTTCCAGTTTGAATCGCCGGGAATGAAGCGATTGCTGGTGGAGATGAAGCCAGACCGGCTGGAAGACCTGATCGCGGCGAACGCGCTCTTCCGTCCTGGTCCGATGGACCTGATTCCAGATTACAACCGCCGCAAACATGGGGAAGCGGCGGTGCCGGACGTGCATCCGGTGGTGACGCAATACACGGGTGAGACGTACGGCGTGATGGTGTATCAAGAGCAGGTGATGCAGATTGTGCACGGCCTGGGTGGGATTCCGCTGCGGTCGGCGTATTCATTGATCAAGGCGATCAGCAAGAAGAAAGAGAAGATCATCGAGGCGGAGCGGCCGCGATTTATTGAGGGGTCGGTGAAGCAGGGGCTCTCCAAGGACAAGGCCAACGACCTTTTCGAGATGATCTTGAAGTTCGCGGGGTACGGCTTCAACAAGAGCCACTCGACTGGTTATGCGATCGTGGCGTATCAGACGGCGTATCTGAAGACGTTTTTCCCCGCGCACTACATGGCGGCGTTTTTGACCTTTGAATCACAGAGTTCGCAGGTGAGTGAGTGGACTCCGTATCTGGAGGACTGCAAGAAGTCGCGGTTCATTGATCCGGTGACGGGCGCGGTGCTCAAAGTGGGTGTTGAGGTAAAGCCACCCGACATCAATCTATCCGGTGCCGATTTTGCTGTGGTGTATCCGGAGGGTGAGGAGAAGCGCGCGGATCGCGGGCATATTCGCTTTGGATTAGCGGCGATCAAGGGATCGGGCGAGAAGGCGGTGCAGGCGATCATTGCGGAGCGCGTGACCAAGGATGGCGACGCGGCACCGTATCCCACGCTCTTTGATTTCTGCGAACGGGTGATGGCGCGGAATGCGACAGCGCTGAACAAGACGACGATGGAGGCGCTGATCAAGGCGGGGGCGTTTGATTCGCTGCATGGGCGGGATGCGCGTGCCGCGATGACGGCGACGGTTGAGCAGGCGATGTCGGCAGCGCAGCGAGCGCGGGCGGACAAGGCGGCGGGGCAGGTTGCGTTGTTTGGGTTTGGAGGCGGTAGCGAGCAAGCCGCGCCGGCGGTGGCGCTGGCGAAGGCGGAGAAATGGCCGGAGCCGGAGACGCTGGCGAAGGAAAAGGAAGCGCTGGGCTTTTATGTCTCCAGCCATCCACTGGACCGCTGGCGCTTCTGGTCTGATGTTTTCAGCGATTGCACAATTGCGCAGGCGAAAGAAAAGCCGGCGGATGCGCGGATTGTGCTGGGGGCGATGGTGCAGACGGTGCGCACACTGGTGACCAAGCGTGGTCAGGCGGCGGGGCAGAAGATGGGCGTCCTGACGATTGAAGATCTTTCGGGGACGATGGAGGCGGTGCTTTTCCCGGAGGCGTACAACAGGTTTGGCCATCTGGCGGTGACGGATGCGACACTGTTCGTGTTGGCGCGTGTGGATCGCCAGCGTGGTGAGCCGCAACTGCTGATTGAGCGTCTGGTGCCGATTGACGGTGTGCCGTTCACGGCGGGGAAACTGCGGCTTTTCCTAGATGAGTCGCGGTTGAATGGCAATGCTCCCACAGCGATTGATCGGATTGCCGAGACGGCGGGCGTTCCCGGCGGCATCGCGCAGATCGAGGCCAAGCCAAGCGCCGAGAGCTCGGGCGGACTGGCGTTCCCCATTGAACTGGTATTTGTCAGTGAAAGCAACGTGGTGGTGCTGGATACGGACCGCCGCGTGCGCGTGCCGATGGAACCGGGGAAATTGAAGACGCTTTCGGATCTTCTCGGGCCCAGCGCGATGAAGGTGGTGGGTGGTGTGACGGCGGAGCCGATTGAGCGGAAGAAGCCGTGGGAGAAGAAGAAGAGTTCGGGGCCGAGTGATGACTTTGAGTGAGCGGAGGGTGCCGCCGGCGCGGTGTTGAAATGCGAGTCGCCTGCTTATCCTGTGGATCGTGAAACGTTTTTCACAGTTTGATGTCTGCAATCGGGCTTTGCAGGACCGCAAGGTCTTTGAGGAGTTGCGGCTGTCGATCGGACTGGGAGAGACTGCGCGGCGACGGCGGTGGATGGCAAGGCCCATGCTGCAGAAGCGCTGGGTGAAGATGGTGATTTTTGTCACGATCGTGACGTGCTTGCTGTTGCTGACGATGTCGTCGGTGTCGTCGCCACAGACGCTGTCGTTTTTGTCGCGTGTGATCATCATTGGTGCGTATCTGTTTGCGCTGTTTCTGTTGTTGATGCCGCCGGATCCGCGGCTGGTGGCGATGTCGAGATGGCGCACGCGCGCGGCGAAGGTCGGCGATGCGCCGGTGGTGCGGGCGCGGCGGGATGCGTGGGTTGGCATGTTGAGGGATACTTCGGATTCGCCGCGGAGGGCGCGGTGGTCGCGGCACCCGCATGTCAACGGAGTGATGATGGTGGGGTTCATCACGGCATTTTCGATCGCGATCCTCGGTGATGCGCTGCGCGGGGTGACGAATGCCCTGCCGTTTGGCCGCGTGGGATTGGCGTTGGCGTTTCCGGTGTGCCTGTGGGTGACGTTTGGCGTGATGCATTGGTATGGCCGGCGGATGCGGCGGCAACTGGCGGATCGGATTGAGCAGGCGCAATGCTGCGATTGTGGATATCAGCTGGATCGGGAAGAGGATGGAATCGGACCGAATCGGTGTCTGGAGTGCGGATGTCCGTGGCCCTTGGTGCCTCCGGAATTGCCTCCTAGCCCCAAGGCGACGCGGTTTTTTCAGTTGCCGGCGTGGATGCGATGAGAAAAAAGTCTTGGCGCGCGGGCGATGGACCAATAGACTGCGCTTGATCTGTAGATGTCATGTTGGCTTGAGAGTCTGATAACACATTCAGAGGTGTGGCATGGTTCGGAACGTATTCTGTGCGGCAGTGATGATGGTGGCGATGTGCGGCGTGGCGAGCGGACAATCGCTGGTGGGGGCGACGGCGCGCAGCGGCAACACAACGAATCTGATTGTGATTGATCCGGCGACGGGTGCGAATCAGGTGTACATGAGCGTCGCGCTGCCGGGCCCGACTTCGAGCCAGTTGTATCAGATGGGAGCGTTGCCGAATTGCGGGCTGGTGGGCAATATGTATGTGGAGCCGAGCAACGCGACAGGTGCCGGTCCATTCGTCGTGATCCAGACGTTGAGCGGAGCAGTGTCGGTGGTGCCGTACGGCGCGCCCGTGGCAGGAAACTACGTTGAGGGGATGGACTATTCACCCAGGCACAATGCGCTGTTGGTGACATTCACGACGCCGGGGAGCTTTGGCACGAATCGCCTGGCGTTAGTGAACCCGGCGGACGGGAGCGTGATTTCGAGCACTGCCGCGTTGTCGGGGATCAGCGACATGGACACGGTGGTATCAACTCCGAGCGAGGACATTTTCTTTGATCTAAATGCGACAACCAGCCCGCGCGTCAAGCGGTTGACAGCGCTGATGCCGAATCCGACATTTGGGACATTTTCGTCACCGCCAGCTTTGCAGGAATGGTGGGACGGGGCCATGCATCCCACCACTGGCGAAGTGATATTTACAGATACGAATGGATCACGGTTAGTGCGCCTGATTGGCAATGCGTATGTGAACGGGGTGACGCTGGCCAATGGAGCGCGGGTTCGCGGCTTGGCGTGGGCATTCTTGCCACCAAAAGTGCAGCCGATTGCGCCGGTGTCGATTTGTCCGGGAGGATCGGTGACGATACCGGCTGTGGTGCCGGGGACACCGCCATACACCAACGTGTGGGAAGTGGAATCGCCGGTGGGGAGTGGAACATTTGTGCCGGTCAGCAACGGCACATTCACAGAGGCGGGAACCGGGATGACGTTTACCGCATCAGCGGCGGATTCGCTGGCGCTGCAGATTTCCAATCTGCAACCCGGGTCGCGCGGCGCGGAGGTGGTGTTGCGGCTACGTTCGAGCAACACGTGCGGCGAATCCAGCGGCACGACCACACTGACGTATTGCCCGCCGGATGTGAACTGCGACAGCGTGCTGGACCTGTTTGATTATCTGGATTTCGTGTCGGCGTTCAGCGCTGAGGAGCCGTCGGCGGACTTCAACGCAGACACCGTGATTGATTTCTTTGATTACCTGGATTTCGTCGCGGCGTTTGCCGCGGGTTGTTGAGAAATCATGGGGTTGAGGGTGTCGCGGGAATCTGGGCTGTGCGTTCGATAGTGCGCTCAGCTTGGCGACCTGGTTGATACACGATGGTGTGACGATTGGGGAGGATGGGTGAAGGGTTTGGGCAGACGGCTTACGCTTTGACTGTGAAGCGTTTTTCACAGTTTGACGTGTGCAACCGGGCGTTGCTGGATGGCAAGGTGTTTGCGACGGTGCGTCGGCCGATCGGTCTGGGCGACACGGGGCGGCAGAGACGACTCTGGCTGCACTGGCCGAGGATGCGGCGGGCATTGGTTTGGATTGTGGTGTTGCTTGTGGGAATCTGGTTTGCGTGCAACTTTGCCTTTGATGTTCCGATTCGAACCGCGCTCTTTGTCAACCGTGGCTTGGTGGTGATCGCATATGTGAGTTCGCTATGCTTCATGCTGTATCCGGCGGATTCGCGGATGGTCGCATTGTCGAGGGAGCGGACGCTCGCGGCCAAACGTGGAGATGGCCCAGTGGTGAGGTCTAGGCAACAGGCGTGGGTGGCGATGCTGCGTCGAGATGTGGACAGCGCGCGGAATGAGCGGTGGCGACAACACCCACAGCTTCGAGCACTATTCATGGGAACCTTTGCCACGATCTTTGCGCTTGCGATGTTGGGCGATTTGCTGCCTGGTGCAGCGAATGTGATTCCCTTTTCCAGTGGACTTCAGAGAATGTCGTTCATCATTGCCTTGGTGACCGGGTTCTCCCTGATGGGTTGGCACGGCAAGCGGCTGCGGGGACGGCTTGCGGATCGACTTGAAGCGGGCCAATGTTGCGATTGTGGGTATCAGTTGGAGCGTGGACTGGAAGGGATTGGACCGAAACGGTGCGTGGAGTGTGGTTGCCCGTGGCCATTGGTGCCGCCGGAACTACCAATTCCAACACGAGTCGAGAACTTTGCGTGGCTTCCTGCGTGGATGCGTGTGCGGCTTTGGAAGTGAGTTCAAGGATTCGTTGCGACCGAGCGGACATCGGTTTGATTGGTGACGCCCGGTGTGTAGATGAGCATGTGACGGTTGGGGAGGATGGGCGCGGGGGTGCGTCCTTGTTCGGCTTCGCGCAATTCGCGTACGAGGCGGCCACACCAGGTGCGGAGTTGAGGGTCGTCGGATTCGAAGTGTGGGGTGAGAAGGGGGATGATGGCGGGGCCGAAGTGCCGCAGCGCATCGGCGGCGACGCGTTCGTCACCATCGGTGTCGTTGTCGCGGAGCTGGGCGATCAGGATTGGAGCGGCATCGGGCATGAGTTCGGGGAGTTGGGCACGCGCGATGATGACGGCGGCGAGCCAGCGACCCTGGGGGTTGGAATCGGCGAGTTTGTGGTGCAGGAAGGGTGCCGCGGTTTGGGCGTGCGTGTGCAGAAACGTGACGCCTTCGCGGGCGTTGGCGAGCCAGCCGGAGCGTTCATCCATGTCGTCGGCATCGAGGCCTTCGACGGTGACGGCGAGGAGGCGGGGAGAGGGAGAGGTGTTGGAGAGGGCGGAGAGGGTGGTGAAGTGGCGGCGGAGGACGCCTGCCGCGAGTTGCCGGGTTTGGCGATCGGGGGCGCGCATGGCGGCTTCGAGGGCGGTGTCGGCGGCGAGAGAGATGGTGGAATCAGGAGAGCGAAGGAGTTGGCACAAGGTGTCAGAGGCCTGCCAGCCGTTCCATTGGCGTGAGTCATTGCGGAGCCGGGAGACGAGGACGGGGATGGCGTGATTTGCATCGGATGCGGAGAGGGCCGGGTCGGCGACGCGCATCATGAATTCGGATTCGAGACGATCGGGTGAGGCGTTGCCGAGCGCGGAGGCCAGCAGGATGATGGCGCGATCGGGAAGGTGCTGAAGGAAAGCGGAATGGCGGTAGAGAGGACTTTTCCAGAGCATCAGGCAGGCAAGCAGTGTGAGCCCGGCGACAACATCGCGGCGGAAGATGCGAGGGCGGATGCCAGCGCGCAGGGAAACCGGGCGACGCCAGCGGAGTGGGTGAATACGGATGTGCAGGATGCCGGGAATCTGGCGTGAGCGAGGAGAATGGTGGCCACACTCGGGGCAGGATTGGTGTCCGGTGTGGTCGAAGGGTGTGTGTGCAAGGTCGTAGCCGCAGCTCGCGAGGGATGACCAGTGTGAGACCCAGTTGATGGGCCAGAGGAGTGAGGCGATGCGTCGCGACCAGAGGAAGCCGGCGGGGCGAGGCCCGGGGCAGAAGCGGCCATCATCGGTGGTGAGGAGGCCGATGAGCCACCAGACGAGTGCAGCGATGGAGATGAAGACGAGGAGGACGAAGGTCCAGTGCTCGCGAAGCCAGACGGAGGGATCGTTCCAGAGGGCGCGCAGGTGTGGCGACCAATCAGAGAAGAGGTCTGAGAGCATGGCGGCATTCCAGGAGGGGGCGAGGGAGATCTATCGGCTCGCGCTCGCGAAATGCCAAATTCCAAATACCAAATTCCAAAAGGGAAGGAAACCCATCGCGCTAGTCTTGGAAATCAAACCCGGAAGATGGAGCCGAGCTTTTTGCCCAGGAGGTTGCTGGCGGCAAGGAGCGTGACGGTGAGGAGAGCCATGCCCCACACGCCCATGGCGCTGGCGAGGTAAGGGCCGTCGCCGAGGCGCTCGCTGAAGGCGAGGATGGCCTTGGTGACGGGGTAGTCGCGGCCTTGCTGGGCGAGGATGAGGGAATCACTGACCTCGAGCATCGAGAAGCTGAAGACCAGAAGTGAACCGGCGATGATGTTGGCCAGGATGAGAGGGACGATGACGCGGCGGACGGCGGTGAGGCGGCTCGCGCCGAGGTTGATCGCAGCTTCTTCGAGTTCGGCGCTGGTCTGTTCGAGCCCAGCGACGGTGGAACGCACGATATAGGGGAGACGACGGACGGCGTAGGCAACGACCAGGAAGGGAACTGGGTTGGGATCGGTGCCGAAGATGCTGGCGAACCCTTCGAGGGGTCCACCTTTGAAGGGCCAGCGCAAGCTCATGGCGACAAAGCCGAAGGCCAGGACCAGACCGGGTACGGCCAGAGGCAACATGCAGAGGGCATCGAGGACCTGACGGCCGGGGATGCGGGTGCGGACGATGAGATATGCGACCAGGAGACCGAGGAGGACGTTGGTGCACATGGCCAGCGTGCTGAACTTGAGGGAGTTGACGATGGCCTGGAAGGAATCAGGTGCGCCGAGTGCTTGCTGAAAGTGCGAGGAGGTGAGTGAAGTGGGCAGCACCGTGCCATACCACTGACCGGGGCGGGTGATGCTGGTGAGAATGACGCCAAGGTGGGGAAGGACAGCGAGGAAGGCGACGAGCGCAAAACCGAGGGTGACCAGCCATCCTTTGAGACCGACAAGCTCGGCCTCGCCACCGGCGCGAGCGGCCTTGGAGTACATGGCGTACGAGCGGCCGCCAAAGAGCTTGCGACCCAGGAGATACATGCTGATGGCGAGCAC
>CAYTYD010000076.1:0-12732 GCA_964441555.1 uncultured Phycisphaeraceae bacterium
GCACTATGGCTCGGCGACAGCAGGTCCCCTCGTGCGCGAGATTATGGAAAACACGCTGACCTATCTGGGCGTGCCTCCAAGCCCACCTAAGGACGATGCGGCTCGGGCGAACATTCCGATTCTCAATGAACGATCACTGGCCAGGCCAGCTAGCGGCGGGCATTGAGCACGACGGTCGCAGGAGGGCTCTGTGTCGCGCAAAGCAATGATCTGGAGCGCGGTGGTGGGGTGCGGCGTGGTGCTTGCGGCCGGACTGTGGTTGGTATCGTGCCAATCGCACTCACAGCGGCGGCTTGTCGAAGTCTTTGACAACGGTCCAGTGGGCGGGCCTTCAGGACCCAGCGAAGGGTTCATCTGGGTGGGCAAGGATGATCTGCCGCCGCCCGGAAAGAGCTACCGACCCACAGATCCGGCGACGCTGACGGCAGAGCAGAAGAAACGCATCCGGTGATGCAGTTGATTTTGGCTGATTGATGCAAGCATGGCGTTGAGAAGTTCGTACCATGCCCATCACGAGATGGGCCAATCCGTACCCAATCAACATGAAGCGGGAACGAACCGTGTGACGACGGAGCGAGCTGTGCCGGTCTATCGACTGCCCGCGGCACCCCCGCCGCAGCCGTGGTGGAAGCGGATGATGCGTCAGCGGATGGCGATGGTGGGGCTGGGGTTTCTGGTCATGGTGCTCGTGGTGTGCCTCGGCACCTTGCCATGGACGATGGCGCGGCGCGGAGTGAGTGGGGGAAGCGGTGGGGGTAGTGGGGGTGGTGGGGGTGGTGGGGGTGTGCCGCGATATGCCGATGGAAACTTGAATCATGTGCTGTTGCCGCCATTCTGGGTGGTGGGTGAGGAATCGGCGTGGAATGAACGTGTGATGAGGGCCGCGGACCCGGCCGTGCTGGAGAGTGTTGCGGCGAAGCTGGGCAACAGTGTGGCCGATGTTGTGAGAGAAGCCAAGGGAGAGGAACGAGAGAAACTCATAGCGGCATCGCCTTGCTATTGGCTGGGGACGGATCGATTGGGAACGAGTGTGGCGGTGAGGTTGCTGACAGGAGGGGGCATTTCGCTGTCGATCGGGTTGGCCGCCGCGGCGGTTTCGGTGCTGATCGGCACGTTGTATGGAGCGGTGGCAGGTTGGCGCGGGGGCAAGGTGGATGCGGTGATGATGCGCATCGTGGATGTGCTGTATGGATTGCCGTATGTGCTGATCGTGGTGCTGCTGGCGGTGGCGGTGGATGCGGGGTTTGAACGCGTGGTCAATGCGCGGGTCGAGCGTGCGGAGCGTGAGCGGGCGATGCACGTGGAGCGGGAACTGGCGAAATTCACACCGGAGCAGGTGGCTGATGCGGAACTGGTGAAACTGATTCGTGCTGAGGCGGCAGCGACGTACCCGATTGAACCGATTTCTGCAACAGCGCGGACGACAATCAATCTGGTGACGCTGCTGGTAGCGATTGGTGGAGTGAGCTGGCTGACGATGGCGAGAGTCGTGCGCGGTCAGGTGCTGTCGTTGAAGACGAGGCCGTATGTGGATGCCGCGCGGGCGATGGGGGCAGGGCCTGTGAGATTGTTTGTGAAACACCTCCTGCCGGGGTTGATCGGACCCATCGTGGTGTATGCGACATTGACCGTGCCGCAGGCGATTCTGCAGGAGAGCTTTTTGAGCTTTCTGGGCATCGGTGTGCGGCCACCGTTGCCGAGCTGGGGAAATATGGCGGCGGACGGCCTGGCGGAATTGAATCCGTATCGCTCGCACTGGTGGCTGATTGCATGCCCGTGCGTACTTCTGGCGCTGACTCTGTTGGCGATGAACTTTGTTGGTGAGGGGCTGCGCGCTGTTCTCACGCCTCAGATTTCACGGAATGGGCGTGGAGGGGGCGAGTGAGCCGAAACGCGCCAACTCTGGTGGAGGCGGCAAGCGCGGCAGAGCCAGTACTCAGCGTGTCCGGTCTGGCAGTGTCGTTTCCGTCGGCGGAGACTGGAAGGGAGGAGCGGATACGGGTTGCCGCGGTTGGTGACGCGTCGTGGGGCGTGCACTCCGGGCAGATGCTGGCGATTGTCGGGGAATCGGGAAGTGGCAAGAGTGTGACGGCGCTAGCGGCGATGGGCCTTTTGCCTGGCGGGGCCAGCGTGGACGGGGGCGCGATCACGCTGCGGGCCATGGGAAGATCATGGGACCTGCATCAATCGACAGCGGAGGATTGGAAAGCGGTGCGGGGCAGGCACCTGGCGATGATCTTTCAAGAGCCGATGAGCTCATTGAATCCGGTGATGTCGATTGGTG
Source organism: uncultured Phycisphaeraceae bacterium (assembly GCA_964441555.1). Classification (GTDB taxonomy): domain Bacteria; phylum Planctomycetota; class Phycisphaerae; order Phycisphaerales; family UBA1924; genus F1-120-MAGs238. The sequence goes on from CAYTYD010000076.1 coordinate 2,285, forward strand.
AGCAGATCGAGGAAGTGATCCGGCTGCATCGACCAGATGCGCGAGGGAACGCACACGAAGCGGCGGTGGAGGCACTGGCATCCGTGCGGATTGATGATCCGGCGCGACGGCTGAGCCAATTTCCGCATGAGCTTTCAGGAGGGATGAGACAGCGCGTGATGATCGCGATGGCGTTGGCGTGCAATCCCTCGGTGCTGCTGGCGGATGAGCCGACGACGGCGCTGGATGTGACGGTGCAGGCGCGGATACTGGATCTCTTGGCGGAATTGCGCACGCAGCGGCAGCTGGCGGTGGTGCTGATCACCCATGACTTGGGCGTGGTGGCTGATCATGCGGATGTGACGTGCGTGATGTTCGGGGGACGGGTGCTGGAGTTTGGCCGGACGCGCGATGTATTGGCGCGGCCGCTGCACCCATACACGCGGGCGTTGCTGGCGTGCAGGCCCGAAGTTCATCGCAGGATGGATCGATTGGCGACAGTGGGGGAATTGATTGGGGCAGAAGGTGATTGCTTGATCGAGGTGCAGGGTGAGCGCGAAAAGCCCTGGTGGCCATTCGCGATGCCGCCGGAGGGGTGTGGCGCGGACGATCCGCCAGTGCTGGTCAAGATGGAGTCGGAGCGGTGGGTTGCTGTATGGGGAACGGCTGCAGCGCGGCAGAAACAAGTGACCGCACCGCCGCATGTGCGGTGAGCAAGCCAGAGGTTTGAGGCCACAAGAGATGTTGCGGTGAGTGCCAGCAGATGGACGATACAGTCCAATATGCGGGCCCTGATCATTGCCGACGAGGTGTTTGCACTGCGCGAGCGGGCAATGCTCACGCGCCTGGAAATTGGGCTGGCGGATGAGGGCGTGCGGGTGGTGCACGCGATCCCCGATACTGCCGCCGCACGCTCCGGCGATTCCGGTTCTGCGGTGTTCTCTTCTCTGGTGACGTATGAGACTTCCGGGTTTCTCTTTGCGGCTGCGCTGCGCCTAAGGCGGCTCGTCGCGGCGATCGATGCGTTGCCTCGCGGCGACGAAGAAAGCGAGGATTTTGACATCGTGCACGCCTTTGGCGGCTCGACCTGGGATATGGCGTTTGAACTGGCAGCGATCTATCACGCGACGCCACTCTTGGAAGTGTGGCGTGCTGGTTTGGTATCGCGCGCGTTGACAGTGGCTGGCGTGGCCAATCGGTCCAAGATTGGCATCGACCCCGTGCTGATTGCTCCGGACATGGCCATCGAGCGGGCGCTCAAAGCGGGGGTGGGCGCAGGAAGCGTGGCGATTCGCGGGGCTTCGTGGGGTGTACACGCACAGATCACTCCGCGCAAGGTGCTGCCGCTGGGTCGGGCTCCCTGTGTGATGATGGTGGGAAATGGCCGCGATGCCAAGGCGACACGAACGGCGTTTGAGGGTCTGGCTTTGGCCATGCGCGAGCATGAAGATCTGCTGGCATTTATGGATGCCCAGGCAGCAAGAAACAGCGGTATTTGGGGATTGGCACGCAAATTCAAGGTACTTGAACGGATTTCACTGATCGAGGATCTGGAGAGTCGGCGCGATCTGCTTGTGCAGGGCGACATCGTGCTGCAACCTGATTGCCGTGGCGAGCAGCGCACCATTCTGCTGGATGCGATGGCCTCGCGGATGGCAGTGGTGGCGTCTGCGGATCCGATGGTGAGCGTGCTCGCCGATGGGAAGACGGCTCTGCTTGTGCCGCAGACCGGGCCCGGAAGCGGCGCGGGTGGCTGGCGCGAAGCGATTCACCGCCTGTTGATGCACCCCGGCGCTGCACAGACGCTGGCGGATCAGGCCCACGACTACATCCGCGATCATCGCCGCGCCAGCGATCACGTCAGGGCACTGCTCAGCGCGTACGAATGGGCAACCCGCGGCAATGCAGTTCCGATCGGCATGGCAGATCGTTCGACCCGCGTCATGTAAATCGTGCTTGAACATTGACACCGCATCGCAGGGTGCGATAACCGCATGGCTTATGCGGCTGGTAACCACAGAATCTGCACAATCCGCATCGTGGGGGTTGCATTTTGCCGCACTTATGGCATTTTTGTGAATATGGGTAGTGTGGCGTGCGCGACTGCGGGGTGCGCACTGCTCAAATCGGGGAAGTGAAAATATGGCACTCGAACTGCTTGCGGTTGCGGCTTCAATTTCTGCGGCGTCCTTGGGCGGGCCGTTCCCGACCTACGCGTCGTCGGACTACCGGCGCATGGATGATGGTCGTCGCTTGGCGACGCGTGCTCCCTATCAGCGCGGTCGCGCCGATGACGTTCGTCGCCCTGGCTTTAACGGTCGCCTGTGGCTGGGAGAGCGATTCATCGGTGGTGAAACTCCAGATTGGAGCAGCCCGGCATATGCCGATTGGGCTGGTCCCGGACCGACGGCATACGGCGCTGTGGGCAGCGAGATGCAGACCGTCTATGCCCGTGTCGGTGAATTGACGATCGGAATCAATCCGTGGGAAGCGTTCAATGCCGAAGGACTCGGCGGGCTTGAAGCCGCGCGAAACGATTGGCTGAAAGAGCGTGGCTATGTCGGCGGCGTGCGGACTTTTGTGAACGATCTCTACGTCGGTAACTTCATGGGGGGGATGGCCCAGCAGCGTTCGCAGGTTGTGCCCCGGGCGACGATTGAATTGCCTGCGGATATGCCGCGATTCCGCTCGCGCGAGCAGGTGATGCATGAGATGGGAAGTGTGAAGCCAGCTGTGAAGGTGTATACCAAGGTGTCGCTGCCTCCGACGGCTCCTCTGGCGATGAAGGATCGCATGAACGTCTCCCAGGTGGTTGTGCGCGTGATCAAGTGAGAAGATGACTGAGCATTTTGCATCCGGCGGCTGCTCAGGGCCGCCGGATGCACGACGACGATGAGGGAGACAGCACCCGGCTGTCATGCCATACTGTGGCGTGATGGCCGGCTTGCCTTTTCCAGATTCCAACGATGAAGGTGCCAAGCGACGCAAGCGTGCGGCGACTTCGATGCCATTTGACCCTGCGCTGATGGCTGCAAGCCGCGCCGCTGCAGATCGAAAAACCGGGGAGACGGAGAAGCCGATATCGGTTTCCCAGTTGGCGGGATCGATCCTCGCCGCTTTGCGTGCTGGTGTGCCCGGCGCGGTGCGGGTGGTGGGTGAGGTGTCGGGTTTTCGCGAGCGCACGCACTGGTATTTCGACCTGAAAGATCCTGAAGCGGTCGTGAACTGTGTGGCGTTCGCCAATGTGGCGAAGAAGACGCCGGTGCCCGTTCGTGACGGCCTGCAGGTGGTGGTTCACGCGCGGGTGGATTTCTACGCCAAAAGCGGCAAGATCTCGCTGATTGTGGAACGGATCGAGCCCGTGGGTGCCGGAGCACTCGACGCCAAGCTCAAGGCACTCATTGCCGAGTTACGCGAACGAGGGTGGATGGATGCAGAGCGCAAACGCCCGCTTCCTCGTTGCCCGGCCAGGATTGCGGTGGTCACCAGCAGAAGCGCTGCAGCGTTGCAGGATGTGTTGGATACTTTGCGTCGCCGCGCGCCGTTCATTGAAATCGTCGTGTGCGACACGCGCGTCCAGGGTGAGCACGCCGCGGCAGAGATCGCACGCACGCTGGATCTGGTCTCCAAACACGCGGGTGCTCTGGGGATCGATGCGATTCTGCTCACGCGCGGTGGCGGATCGCTCGAAGATCTCTGGTGCTTCAACGAGCCAATTGTGGCCGAAGCCATCGTGCGCGCCAGCGTGCCGATGGTGGCCGCGATCGGACATGAGACCGATACCACGATTGCCGAATTGGTGGCGGACGAACGAGCTGCAACGCCCACCCAGGCGGCCGTGCGATTATCCCCCGATCGCGCCGAATTAGTCAGACAGCTGGATGCGATTTCCCGGCGCGTCGCGGTGGAGATGGAAACCAGAATCCGCGAGAATGATCGGCAATTGATGACCATCTCACGCGACGCAACGTCGGTGCTCCGCCATCGCATCGTCGTGGCCCAGCGCAGTATAGCGATGCTGGGTGGACGCATCGAGCGGATCAATCCCCTCAGTCGACTTGGTCGCCTGAGTGCGCGTCTCGATGCGCTGGCCGCACGTTTGCCTCGTGCAGTGAAGGCCAGGTTCGCACAAGATGATGTGCTCCCACGCCTGGCTGCGGCAGAGCGCGATCTTCAGTCCGTCATGGCGGCACATCTGACGCGCCAGGGATCAGAATTGGAAACTCTTGCCGCGCGTCTCAATGCCGTCAGCCCCCTCGCCGTCCTCGAACGCGGTTACTCCATGACAACCCTCGCCGATGGCACTTTAGTCAAGAGTGTCATGCAAGCCAGGATCGGGTCCGATCTGGTGACACGCCTCGCCGACGGCACCGTGCTGTCAAAGATTGAGGGTGATCGTTCCTCGCCTCGCTTGCAGGGGACCAAGGTCGATGTCAAGCCGCGGCGCCGAGTCAAACCAAACGTGGACGATGGACCCGATCTGTTCGCTTCGTAAGTCTCCTTGGTACCAATCACTCGAGCTTGCAAAAACACAACGCCCCCGGCATTGAGCACGGGGGCGTGAAAAGAGTATTCATCATCAACAGGCGCTTGCTCCGAGCTCAGCCAGCCGTTGCTGCAGCGGCTTCCGCTGCGCTGGTCTGACGCATGTCTGCGGCATGGGCGCGCTCATACGTCTGGATGTCCTTGAATGAACCATCGGCATTACGCACGGCATAGAGCTTCTTGCCCTTGCTGCTGCGCATGGTGGTGCGCTTGCCCTTCTTCTTGGCGGGCTTCTTGGCCGCGGCCTTCTTGCTGCTCTTCTTACCTGCCTTCTTGGCGACCTTCTTTGCTGCTTTCTTTTTCAGAGGTTTCTTCGCCGCCTTCTTCTTTGCTTTCTTGGCCATGACCGGATGCTCCTTGCTCGAAAATTCCGCAACCCCATCGGCACCGCCAATGTGGGCCAGGGAGTTTTTCCCTGGGCTTCGAGGTGAGCGAAATGTACCGCGCAGTTGGCGTGCTCGCAACTGATGTGGAGAAGCATGAAGGTTCTACAGTGAGGTGATGGCACACCAGACCGCAGCAACTGAATCCGGCACACCTGATGGAGAGCCTGCACGTGGCTCGCGTTGGGTGCCGGGAAGGTGGTCGCGATGGGCGTTGCTGGCGGGGGTGGTGTGGTCGGCGATCTTCGCGCTGTCGTTTCCACTCCCCGGATTGGCTCCGCGGCCCGGAAATGAGCCGACCGGCGGCTGGGCAGCGGTGCACGTGTGGTGCCAGGGGGGGATCTGGCCGCTGGCTCTGGTCGCGTGGATTCCTCTGGCGATGCTGGTCGCGGCGGGCGCCAAGGATGCTTCTGCCAAGGTCGGTCGGGTATCGCTTTGGTTTGCCATCGGCACACTGGCTTTCTGGGCCTTTGAACAGTGGTGGGTCAGCCGCATCTCTGCGGTCGGATTTGTGCCGATGATCATGTACCTGGCGCTGTTCGGCTGGTTGCATTGCTGGGGGGCTTGGCGGATCGCGCGGAAGTGGTCCGGACGTGCATGGATGATTCTGCTGATGGCGGCCTGGGTGCTTGCCGTGGAGGTGTTTCGAGGCGAAGTGGCCATGAAGGGGTATCCGTGGTACCTCCCCGGTCACCCACTGATCCGCTGGGGTGCTGGCGCATCGCTGGCCTCGTTGTATGGCGCGTATGGCGTGTCGCTGATTGTGCTCCTGATTTCCCTCGGCCTTGGCTGGGTGCTCTGGAGTCGCTCAAGGCTCCCGGTGGTTGTTGCGTTTGCAGTTGGTGTGGTGCTGTGCCTGCCGGCTTTGGCTATGAAACGTGTGGGAACGACCGCTCCGCCGCAGATCGTGACAATCGCACTCATTCAGACCAACGTTCCCCAAGACATCAAGATGGGGTGGGGGCCGGAACAGCAATTCAAGGAATGGCAGACCATCGAGGCGATGACCGCGCGGGCCGCAATGCCCGTCGTGGGTTTGATCGTGTGGCCCGAAACCATGATGCCGGGAATGGCAATCGACGACGCCTCCGTCGAAGCCATGCGCGATGCGCAGATCTACTACAACGTCAAGACTCCCGAAGGAGAGCAGAAGCTTGCGGCACACGCATTCGCCGATCGCCTCAGGGCGGTGCAGAAAGAACTGAATGTGCCAATCGTGGTGGGCGAAGAGGGGCTCGAAAACCTTCGCTTCGAAGAAGTCCCCGGCGGAATCGATGTCAAGTACGACAAACGCTACAACAGTGCCTTTGTCGTTCAGAATGGCAAGGTGGAGGCGACTCGCTATGACAAATTGCACCTGACACCCTTTGGTGAAGAAATGCCGTACATCTCCAAGGTGAAATGGCTGGAGCGGCTGCTTCTGAATTTCGGTGCCCGGGGAATGAGCTTTGATCTGTCTGAGGGTCGCAAGCCGGTGCGGTTGCTCCCCATCGTGCGCATGACCGCCTCCGGCTCCGGACAACCGAAGGAGGATGCACTCGGTTGGAGCGTGATGCCCATCGCGACGCCGATCTGCTTCGAAATCGCTGATTCCTCCCTGGTGCGTTCACTCGTGCAGGCAACCACGCCCTCCATGCCTTTGCCGACCAAGATGATCATCACCATCACCAACGACGGATGGTTCGGTGATTCGGATATGACTCGTCGCCAGCATGTGCAGTTGGCCAGATGGCGTGCGGCAGAACTCGGGCTTCCCGTGCTCCGCGCAGCCAACACCGGCGATTCGTGTGGATTTGATGCCTGGGGCACGCCCATAGCTCCGCAGCCCTTGCCTGCCGCCCCGCGCAGTCGCGAAGAAGGCATGTGCATCATCCAAGTCCCGACGTACACGGTCGACACTGTCTACGCCAAGATGGGCAACACCTTCGGGTGGATCTTTGCTGGCATCGGTGCAGCCGCTTTCGCATGGTCCTGGAAGCGTGCCAATGCCGCTCAAGGATGATCACACGCGATCACATCAAATCGATGGGGTCCACATCAATCGCGGTTTCCGCATCACTCTTCAGGATTCCCTCGTGCCGCAGCGCACTGAGGACTCGGACAAGTGAGAGTGCATCCACCGCGAGCACCTCCACTGCAAAACGGTACATGCCCGCGATGCGTGAAACCGGTGCCTCCATCGGCCCGCGCACGGTGATCTCCCCAAACAACTCAGCGCTCGCTTGTCGCAGCGTGCTCGCAATCTCTGCCGCACGCGCTTTGGCATCCGCAGCGCGTTCATCGCGGCACACGATCCGCGCCATCCTTCGCGCTGGCGGCAAGTGAGCACGCTTGCGCTCCGCCCACTCCCCCTTGGCGAAGGTGTCGTAATCGTGTTGGGCCGCGAGTTGAATGGCGCGGCTGTCAGGCGAGAGCGTTTGCACAATCACCCGCCCCGGCTCCGTGCCGCGACCTGCACGGCCCGCCACCTGGCTGATGAGTTGAAACGTGCGCTCTCCCGCACGGAAATCCGGCATCGAGAGCGCGGTATCCGCCATGATCACACCGACCAATCGCACATTCGGATAGTCCAGCCCCTTGGCGATCATCTGTGTGCCGATCAGAATCTTCACTTCGCCAGTGCCAAACCTGGAGAGTGCGCTGTCATATGCCGCCGCATTGTGCATCGTGTCGCTGTCGCAGCGCAGCAATGTGTCGCCCGTGCGAATCTGATGGGAAAGGAGGAACTTACGTTGCAGTTCATCCTCAACACGTTGCGTACCCAGGCCAAAGGTGATCACCGGTCTGTGGCACGTCGGGCACGTCAGCGGCAAGACATTGCGCCCGTGACACTGGTGGCATTCAACAAATCCACCTCGCGGCGTCTCCTTGGATTTGTGCAGCACCAATCGCGCATCGCATTGATCGCACGACAAAACCCAGCCGCACGTGTTGCTGGGGCACGCGATGTAATTGGCAAAGCCGCGGCGATTCAGAAGCAGGATGATCTGGCCACCCTGTGAAAGCGTGCGCCCGATGGCGGATTCGAGCGTTGGTCCAAGCAGGTGAACATGCACGCGGCTCGACGGATCATGTTGTGCGCGGGCTTGTCGCTCTTTCGCCAGGTCAACGATGTTGACCGTGGGGAGCACGCCGCCCGTTGCTCGCTCCGTCAGCGACCACAGCGCGAATCGTGCTGGGCGATTTGGCTCGGATTGCGCATTCACCCATGATTCCAGCGACGGCGTGGCGCTGCCAAGCAAAACCGGGCAGTGAGACAGTTGCCCGCGTTTCACTGCGACATCCCGCGCGTGATAACGCGGAAGCTGATCCTGCTTGTAACCGCTGTCGTGCTCTTCATCGACAACGATCAGACCTAGATTCTCTACCGGCGAAAAAATCGCCGATCGCGCTCCGACCACAATCCGCGCCTCACCACTCGCCGCTCTCCGCCACGCGGCGTTGCGTTGCGAACCCGTCAACCCTGAGTGCAGCACGGCCACACCCCCGAGTCCGGCGCCCTCAAAGCGTTGCTGAAACCGCACCGCAGTCTGCGGCGTCAACGCAATCTCTGGAACCAGCACGATCGCCGATTGCCCGCGGCTGATGACCTGCTTCAACACCCGCAGATACACCTCGGTTTTGCCGCTGCCTGTCACTCCGTGAATCAGGTGCGGGGCAAAGGTGCCAAGTGTTGAGACAATGCCGTTAATCGCGCGTTGCTGCTGGCTATTCAGAGTGATCTCATGCTCGTGACGAGTGGTATACCCCGTCGATGCCGCCGCTGTGCCCGCGCTGCGCACGACATGCGTTTCCACTTCGCGCAACAATCCCAGCGATAGAAAGCGATTGATCGGCCCTTTATGGCGCGCCTGAATCCGATCCTGCAGGACATCCGGTTCCAGCGGAAACTCCGCCACTGGAATCGCCGCCAGTGCCTCATACGCGCGACGCTCCGCGGGCTTCAGCTGCTCAGCATCGAAAGTGGTGGGGGCCAAGGCGCGTTCCAGCAGAGTCCGTGTCCGCAAGCCCGTGCCACGTTTCACCGCCGCTGGCAGCATCGTCGCCAGCACCATGCCCAGTGGGCAGATGTAGTACTCCGCCATCCATTGCGCCAGTCGGATGAGTTCCGGAAGCAGCCGCACTCCGGTCGCTTCCAGAATTTCCTTGGCCTTGCCGGGCGAAAGTCCATCCAGCAACTCCGCGGCACCCACTTCAACGACGATGCCCGCCGCGGGTTTCCCTTTTTTCCCCAACGGAACAATCACTCGTTCGCCGACCTGCACCGGCTGGGTACATCCATACGTCAGTGTTCCCGACGAGGTAAGCCGGTCGATCCCACGCTCCACGGCCACCCGGGCGTAGCCGATCCGGGGCATCCGGCTGGGCCGCGCGGATGTCGGTTGAAACAAGGAGTTGTCGTCAAAAGTGTGGCTCAACCCACCTACACTATTGCTCATGCAAACGCAACATGCCGGGGATTCGACGCAAGGCGCTCCACTAGGCCGCTTGGCGCTGGCTGACGGTACGGTATTAACCGGCCGGGCCTTTGGCGCAGTCGGCCGTTCCCTCGTCGCCACCGCCGAAGTGGTTTTCACCACCGCCATGACCGGCTATCAGGAATCCCTCACCGATCCTTCGTACACGGGTCAGATTCTGATCTCCACCAGCCCCATGGTCGGCAACACCGGCGTCAACCCCGTCGATGTCGAATCGGTAAAGGTTCAGGTCTCCGGATTTGTGGTGCGGGAATTGTCGCGAGTGGTGTCGAACTACCGCGCCAATATGGATCTGTCGTCCTACTTGGCGCAATATGGCGTGCTCGGTCTTGAGGGCGTTGACACCCGCGCCCTCACCCGAATCCTCCGCACCAGCGGCTCACAAAATGGTGTCCTGACCGATCGCACCGATCTGACCGACGAACAACTCGTGCAGATGGCACGCAGCGCCCCCAGCATGGCGGGTCAGAATCTGGTGCCCCGCGTCGGCTGCAATGCCGCACAGGGTTGGAGTGAAACGCTCGGCGATTGGTCTCCGGATGGCGGTGCACGTTCCAAGCCCCGATTCCGCGTGCTTGCGCTGGATTGCGGAGCCAAGCGCAACATCCTGCGAAATCTGGCTGATCGTGGATGCGAAGTGCATGTTGTGCCGCACAATATCAAGGCCAGCGAAATTCAGTCCAAGTATGCCAAGGGTGAAATCGATGGCCTCTTTATCTCCAACGGCCCAGGCGACCCCGCCGCTGTCGAAGCCACCATCGCGACCCTTCGCGAAGTGATCTCGGGCGATCCCGCCAAGACCATCCCCACGTTTGGCATCTGCCTCGGCCATCAGTTGTTGTCACTGGCCACTGGCGCAAAGACCTATAAGCTCAAGTTCGGCCATCGTGGGGCCAACCAGCCCATCCTTAATAAGAGGACCGGGCACGTGGAGATCACGTCCCAGAACCACGGATTCGCCGTCGACCGCGAATCCCTGAACGCCGCCGGAGGTGAGGAAACCCACACGCACCTCAATGACGACACCGTCGCCGGCTTCCGACTCAAGGATCGCCCCGTCATG
>CAYTYD010000077.1:0-12706 GCA_964441555.1 uncultured Phycisphaeraceae bacterium
GCTCATGGTCGGCCACATCGAGCGGTTCAATCCGATCATGCGCGCCATGCAACGGGCCACCGGCAGTGGGGCACCTGTCGTTCCCCGCTTCATCGAAGTCTCTCGCGTCAGCCCCATGAGCTTCCGCTCCGTCGATGTCTCCGTCATCATGGACATGATGATCCACGACCTTGATGTCGTCCTCATGCTCATGGGTGGCCGCGAGCCCGATGAAGTGCAGGCCAGTGGCGTTGCCGTCGTCACCGAGCACGAAGACATCTGCTCTGCCCGCCTCACTTGGCACGGGCCCCAAGGCACCTGCGTCGCCAACATCACGTCCAGCCGCCTCGCTCTGAAAACCGAACGCGTCACCCGCATCACCGGCGAGAACGCCTATATCAAAATCGATTACGCCGCCAAAAAGGGCACCATGATCCGCCGCCTCGCCAACGAGTCGCAGCTCCGCGAAATGCGCGAGCAACTCCGCGCCGGTGTCGATCTCTCCAATCTCAAGTGGCACGAGCTCGTCAACATCGAGCCCATCACCATTGATGAAGATGAAGACGGTGAGCCCATCGTCGCGGAAATCCGTGCCTTCCTCGACGCTGTGGTCACGGGAAATCGCCCGCCCATCGACGCTGAAGCTGGTTTCCAGGCCGTGCGCACCGCTCAACGCATTATCGAGGCCAGTCGAAAAACCATGGGTTTGCCGAATCCGAGTTAGTTATCGGTCTATGCGGGCGCGGTTTTGGCCTGTTCACGCGGAAATATTGTAAGGTTTGTGTTCGCTAATTGGGCGAACTTCTTTTCACTGTCGGCCTACCGGTCTATCATCCGGTGGGAGGTGTTCGCCTCCTGACTTCACTCTTCTGACCAGAAGAATCAATGCAGAAAGTGGCGACGGATCGCGTGATGTGCAGCGATTTGAGCCGCTCAGGATTGAACTTTCCGTCTGGAGGTTGAGTGTTGGATGGGTCACTGAACGGGCTTGGCGCGGTGTCAAGTCCGATAGCAGAGATTGCTTGACGTCCGAAAAGTCGGATGTCATACTTTGCTGCAGGGATTCATCCTCATGCGGTGGCTGGACCCAGCCGCGGTGAGGGGTTGAATGTGTGGAAGGGGTCCGGTTGTGAAGGAGTTGAACGTGAAGAACTGGTCTTTGTTGAAATTGGCAGTGATCGCTGGTTCGTGTATGACCCTCGGCACCCTCGTGGGCTGCCAGAACACCGGCGCTGATGACAGCTGGGACCCCGCCGCGTCCACTGCCGATGACAAGGTCATCCCCTCGACCCGCGCTGCCAAGCCAGCTCCGATGGCTGAGACCAAGCCCGCCAAGATGGAGAGCAAGCCCGCTCAGGCCTCCAACGGTCGCACCGCCTGCTCTGGCCCCGGTTCGGTCCGCATGGCATTCCCCACCGGCAACGAGGCCACCAGCGCCATCCTCCTCGAGCGCACCACGCCCGCAGAGGTCGTGGTCGGTCAGCAGGTCGAGTACAAGATCTGCGTCTGCAACCTCACCAGCATGAAGCTCACCGGCGTCGTCGTCTCCGACGAGTGCCTCGATAACTTCAAGATCTCTGAGAGCAGCCCCGGCGGCACCATGCGTGGCACCGCCACCAGCTGGAACCTCGGCGACCTCGCCGCCGGCGAGTGCAAGACCATCACCGTCCGCGGCACCGCCACCAAGGCCGGCACCTTCACCAGCTGCGCTGATGTGAAGTACAACTCGCTCCTCTGCACGACCACCAACGTCGTTCAGCCCGCGATCGCCATCACCAAGCAGATGACTCCCGAGTCGACGCTCAACTGTGGCACGATCTCGGCGACCTTCGAGGTCAAGAACACCGGCACCGGCACCGCCAGCAACGTCCGCATCACGGACGCCCTCCCCGCTGGTCTGACCACCGAAGCCGGCGCTTCCTCGCTTGACATCCCCGTCGGCAACCTCGCCGCTGGCCAGACCGCCACCAAGACGGTCAACCTCAAGGCCGCCAAGACCGGCCGCTACGAGAACAGCGCCAAGGCCATGGCTGATGGCGGCCTCACCGCCAACTCCAACACCGTCGCCACCGTCGTCAAGCAGGCCGTTCTGGCCGTTGATTGCAAGGCTGGCGGAAACGTCTACATCGGCCGCGATGCCTCCTTCGAGGTCACCGTCCGCAACACCGGCGATGCCGCTTGTGACAACGTGTCGCTGAACCTCAGCGGCGCTCCTGTCGCCAACCCCGTCGTCGCCATCGGCACCCTCGCCCCCGGCGCTTCCAAGACCATCACCGTCGCCGTTAAGGGTGGCGTTGCTGGCGCGGTCAACCTCAACGCTTCGGCTTCCTGCCCCTGCGCTGCTCCCGCCCAGACCGCCTGCACCCTCAACGTGATCGGCGTCCCGGACATCGCGACCCTCTGCACCGATGCGGAAGGCGTTGTGACCGTCGGCAACACCCACACCTACACCTACAACGTCGTCAACCAGGGTCAGGTTGATCTGACCAACGTCAAGATGGTCGCCACCATCGACGGCGACTCTGATTTCGTCAGCTCCGACTGGACCTCGGCCCCTGCCGTCGCCGGTAAGGTCATGACCTTCACCGTCGGCACCGTCAAGGTCGGTGAGCGTAAGTCCTTCAACATCGTCATCCGCGGCAAGGCCGAGGGTGAACGCAACATCCAGACCGTCACCAGCTGCGCCGAACTCAAGCGCACCATCCAGGACGATGAGCAGGTGACCTTCATCAAGTAAGTTGATTTCCGCTGCGGCGGAATGTGACTGAAACTTTCCATGAGGCCGGCCTTCGGGTCGGCCTCATGTGTTTTTACGAGCAACGATCAGGCAAGAATGAGGAGGCGGCATGGCACGCGATGTGGTGTATGGGTCAATCGATGAAGCACGCGACATGGACGCATTGGTGCGTCTCATCGGTTATGCATTCGCCTCTGAGCCCAAGGGCGCTCGCGAATGGCTCACCAAAGCTGGCGCAGCAAATTTGCGTGCTGCCAGGCGCGGCGAAGCCGCCACTGCGGAAGCGTGCCTTCTGCGCATTCCCATGGGCCAGTATTTCGGCGGCAAAAGCGTCCCCATGAGCGGCATCGCCGGAGTCGCCGTCGGCCCTGAATCCCGTGGTGGCGGCTTGGCCACCAGCATGATGGCCGCGTGCATCCGTGAAATCGCCAGCGAAGGCATCGCGCTCTCCACGCTCTATGCCTCCACTCAGCATCTCTATCGCAAGGTCGGATACGAAGTCGCTGGCATGGCCTACAACGCCAGCGTTCCCGTGAGCGAGATCGCCAGAAACCTCATTGCTTCAGATGGCAAGGCCGGGCTGACCGTCCGCGCCTTAAACGAATCTGATGAACCAGCGATCCGTGAGATCTATCGCCAGTGGGCGATGGCGACTCCCGGCATGCTCGATCGTGGCAGCTACATCTGGAATCGAATCAAGGTCTGGCGAGAAGTGCCTCACTCTCCATTCGGCGTCGTCAATGAGGCGGGTCGGGTGCAGGCCTATGCGTATATCTCGCAGGATCGGCACCTCGCCACCGGCAAGCACGATGTGAAACTCAGCGACATGGCGTGGAGCAACGCCTCCGCCGGACGCGCGCTGATGGCGTTCTTGGGTGGATTCACCACCATGGCCAATGACCTGAAGTTCTCGGCATCGCCAACGCATCCGGCCATCGGCCTGCTCGGACACACGATCTACTCGATCACGATGAAGGATCCGTGGATGGTGCGGATCTGCAATGTGGAGGCGGCTCTGCGCGAACGCGGCTATCCGCGCGGGCTTCGTGCCTCGCTGGTGATTGATGTCTACGACCCGATCGTGACGGACAACAGCACGTGCTGGTCTCTGGAGGTCGCTGGAGGAGATAGCGGGGTGCAGCGCGGAGCGCCAACCGGCAACGCCATCCGTTGCAGCGTGCAGACGCTGTCGCAGCTCTATTGCGGCTATCTCACGGCCAGCGACCTCTCACGTCGCGGCTTGCTCACCGGCTCAGCGGGCGCGATCGAAACGGCTGACGCGGTGTTCGCCGGTGGTGCGCCGTACATGACCGATTTCTTCTGATTCCAATCGCGATGGCTCAAGTGGGGTTTGAAACCTGGTGCACGACTTTGGCGATGAACTGGTTCACTTCAGTCGGATGTGAGAGGTTGAGAACGTGTGCTCCGCCGCGGACGATGCGGTCTGGTGGCCGTGACAGACGCCCAGCGGGAATCACTCGGTCGTAGGAGCCGTGAATCTGATGGACGGGAGTGTTGACTTCCTCAATGCCCGGCCACTCCATGATGGCACGCCCTGACCAGCGCAGAAAGGGAACGGGGATATCGCCGAGCATCTCGCCAAGTTGGCGTCGATCCGCGCGGGGAACGCCTCCCTGCCCCAGGAAAGGCGCAGCAAGCACTCTGCCGGCGGAAATCAGCCGCGACGGAACGGGTCGAGAGACGTGCTCCATCGCGCGCATGAAGGGAGCGACAGCGCGACCACTGGTGCAACTGCCGATGAGGATGATGGCGGCTGCGGTGGTGAGGTGTCGGCTCAATTCCAGCGCGATCATCCCACCCATCGAGACGCCACCGATGACGAGCGGGCGAGGATCGGTGGGGTTGAGAGTGGCGGCAAAGCGTGCCGCGTAATCGCGGAGGGACTCGCGCTTCAGATGCGGAATCCATTGAGGCAGCTCTAGATTGGGAAAGGCGATCTTCTGTGCGTCAAACAGGCGGCTGTCAACACCCATGCCCGGTAGAAGGATAAGACGTGTGGCGCGACTCTGCGGCACCGGCGAACACGGTTCAGGAAGTTGATTGAAAGCGGGTTTCTCTCGGCTCACAACATTCTCGGTGGGAGAGGCGTATTTGCGTGGACAGACCGGTGGTAAAGCGGCACGATGCTCGAATGCGGTGACTGACTCAGGTGAAGCCATCTTCGCCCGTTCAAGCAGACACGGTATCCACCGTCGGGTGCGGTGCAGCCGCGACGAGGTAAAGAAGCGGAAAATAGTGGTTTAGAACGCCGGAAAGACCGGCGCAGAGGCCGAAACTTCAGGCCAAAGTCCAAACGGTCACAAATCTCATTTTGCACGTGTGCTGTTTGGGTGTGGCGAATCACCTCTCGCAGAGGCATTCTGATCACCCAGCCGACCTCGATACCGAGCGCACAACATTCTGTATGAACGCATTGACCTCTTCTGGGTGCGACAGATTGAGAACGTGTGCGCCTTTGGGCACCAGTTTCGCTGGCGGCATCGTCAATCGTGAGTGAGGGATCACCCAGTCGTTGTCGCCGTGAATGTGATGAATCGGTGCCTTGCCAGTCGTTCCTTCCCAGGTCACAATCGAGCGAGCGCACCACTTCAGAAAGTCCGCCGGCACATCCTGTAGCATGGTGATCAGGTTCTGCCGATGCTCTTCCGGCACTCCACGCCCCAAGAACGGCGACGCGGCGGCCTTTCCGGTTCCGATGATGTTGGCGTTGATGGGGCGTGAAACTTGCTCAAGAGCGTGCATCCACGGACCAACCGCTCTCGCGCTCGTGCAGCTACCGATCAGGATGATTGCCGCTGCGGGGAGGTGGTGACTGAGCTCCAGCGACATCATGCCACCCATCGAAACGCCACCAAGGATGAGTGGAGCATCAGGATTTCCTAACGCATCAGAATCAACAAGGTGCCGCGCATACCGCGCCGCATACTGCCGCATAGATTCCCCTTCGATGTGCGGAATCCACGGCGGCGTGATGAGATCGGGAAAAGCGGTGCGCTGCGGGTCGTACAGCCGCACATCGACGGCCATTCCGGGGAAGAAGACAAGACGAGGTTCACGAGTCATGCACTGGAATTGTTAGGAATCACGTTCAGCCAATGTCGCGCCGATTCATCGCAAGTTCCAAGTGGCGGAAGCCGCTATCAGCGCGGACCAGATTCTGGGCTCAGCCCGTTCCAGATCTTCGGAGAGAAGTGCGAGGGCCTCCTCTGACATGGCACTAAAGGTATCGAGCTGGGCTTGGCGGGCGGTTTGATCTGCAGGCGGCCCATCCGTGCCAAAAAGAGCCATTGCTTGCCGCAATGTCGATGCCGCGGCATGGCAATTCAGCCGGACCAGGGTGAGTGCGGCACGAGGTGCAAACTCGCTGTAGCTGTTGTAGAAATACTGCCACAACGCACCATTGGCATTCTCATTCAGCAACGTGGTGATCGAGATGAAGTCCTGTTCATCTTCAGTCAACGTGGTGTGCGTACCCGCGGCGATCCATCGATCGATGACGCGCTTGTAGAGAAGGCCGAACTTTGGATCATCAGGCATCGGCATGGAGTGATTCAGATCGGTTTCACCGTGGCGCGGGAGGAGAGAGAATCGAAAGGTATTGCGACCATACACCAACCTCGGCATGATACTGGTAAGCCATGGCTTTGCAGATCTGCGCCGTGTGATTCAGGTCGTGGACGACCCAGGTCGCGAGAAGTTGACCAAGCGTGACGTTGCCCAGTGCCGGATGCATCCCCGGCTTGGTCAGATCCTGTTGCGTCAGCTCTAACTCGCGCAGTTCCGCGAGTTTGGCTGCCCGCTCGGAGGCGAAGATGTCGAGGAGGGCCGCGACATCATGGCTCTCTGCAAGCTGCTCGTGGCCGTAACGATCAAAGGGCGGCAGCTTCAGCGAATCGCCATGCTTCAGGATGTGGTTTGCCCGCACCATCCAATCGGTGCGATCTGTGTGAATCAGGTGCGCGACGATGTCACGCACCGACCATGTCAGTGATCCATCCGGATTGGTTCCATAAGGGTGGACGGTCCACTCCGGAGACAAGTGCTCCAGCGCAGTGCGCAGCACGCGCGGCGTGCGCTCCAGAACGGGCAACGCGGTGGCGAAGTCAAAATGCATGAGAGGACATTACGCGACAGCCGTCAGGTGGTGACGACTGGGCGTTGACTGCTGAGGCGGATGCCGCGCTGATAGCGAGACTCGGCGTCGGCAAAGGCGCTGAGAACGATTGGTTGATTGCTTTGGACATCGACAACGCTGCTCAGGGATGCAGCCCGAGTGGCTTCAAGCACGTTCATTACGAACGCGTTTGCGAACGACGGGGTGACGCGACGAACATTCGAGAGGTCGAGAATGACGCGATCGGATGCCGCGATTGCCGATTCAACCTGAGCGGCAAGTTCAGCACCGTTGACGGCCGAGTTCAGAACGGCTTCGTGTTGAATGATGGTTTGTGTCATGGCACCTTCCTCCCTCTGCTATGTACTATGACTTGTTCGGCTGGAAGTTTCAAGTAGTTCTACAAGAAAAACCGAATATTAACCAAACAACCTTGAAAAGATGATTTCAAGCGATGTTTTATAGGACTGAAATTGCCGAACACGCAGATCGATGTTCCGCTGATGATTGCGGTTTCAGCGTGCCCTTGTTGGCTGTAGCGAACTAATTCGTGAAGCCCGATGCCGCTGTTGTTGGCTCCCCAGCGATTGAGGCCGACAGTACCTGTGATGCCTTCCTGAACGGAATACAAAATCGCGTCTTCATCGGAATGAAAGCGGGCATGCTGAGGATTCTTGGACAAGTGGTTCAGAATCCCTTGTCCCAAGTCAACGATTGCCACCTCGACGACCTGCTTGCGAGGAAAGCCCTGACCGACCACGAAGCATCCGACCTCGGATTCAGCGTGAGTCACGGCGTTAGAGACCACTTCATCGAGGTGATTCTCCAGATTCGGGAGAATGCCGGAAGGAAGTGAAGTGCGATCAACCAAAAGGTTCACAATCGCGCTAGAGAAAGCTCCATCTGGAGGTTGTTCCAGTTGATCGATGGCCACATTTGTTGCGCGAGTTGGCAGCGCTAACTCTTGCTCAACTTCAAACCATTCATGTAACTTCAAACGGAGGCAATGATCTGCACATCGCTGATCAACAGGCAGCTTCAGGCGGATTCGACCACCGCGCCGTGTGGCTTTCTCAGCCAGTGCGGCCAAACATGCGAGGGCGTATGGCTTGATCATGACGCAATCAGACAGATCGATCTCGCGCGGAATCGATTGGGGATGACAACCGGTGAGATTGAGCACATCCCACGCTAGTTTCCCGTTCGCAAAATCACCCGCATCCGCTTTCGATACTCTGAAGCAAGTCATCCCAGCTTCTCGCTCAGGAACTCGCTCACCTTGGAGATCGCAATCCGCTGCTGCGCACCCGAATCCCGATCGCGGCAAGTCACGGTCTGATCCGTCAACGTGTCGCCATCGATGGTGAAGCAGAAGGGGCAGCCACCCTCATCCATGCGGGCATAACGCTTGCCGATCGATTGCTTTTCATCAAACTCGATGAAGCCGGAGTGTCCGAACTTCTTGAAGAGTTCGGCGTGGAGTTTCTCGCCCACCTCGGGCATGCCGTCCTTGGCGACCAGTGGGAAGACCGCGGCCTTGATGGGGGCGATGCGTGGGTGAAGCTTGAGGAACTCCGGGCTGGGGCGGGATTCGTCCTTGGTATATCCCTCGCAGATGAGGGCCAAGGCGCCGCGGTCCAGGCCTGCCGCGGGCTCAATGCAGTGGGGGATGTAGCGTTCCCCCTTCTTGGCACCGTTGGGCAAGAGTTCGCCGCGATCAGTGTCAAAGTAATCGAGCTTGGAGCCGCTGTGCTTGGCGTGCTGTGTGAGGTCGTAGTTGCCGCGATGCGCGATGCCTTCGAGTTCGCCAAAGCCCGGCGCGGTGAAGGGGAAGCGATACTCGACATCGCTGGTGCCCTGCGAGTAGTGCGAGAGTTCGTCCTTATCGTGCTCGCGCAGAATCAGGTTCTCACCCGCCAGGCCCATCGCCTTCCACCATTCCATGCGAAAATCGCGCCAGAACTGGTACCACGCGACGGATTCATCCGGGTGGCAGAAAAATTCGAGCTCGGCCTGCTCAAACTCGCGGCTGCGGAAGGTGAAGTTGCGCGGCGTCACTTCGTTGCGGAAGCTGCGGCCAGTATTGCCGATGCCGAAGGGAATCTTGACTCGCGAGGTGTCTGCCACGTTCTTGAAATGCAGAAAGACGCCCTGCGCGGTTTCAGGGCGCAGATAGACCTTGTTGGATTCATCACGAATCGCGCCGGTAATGGTGTCAAACATCAGGTTGAACATGCGCGGCTCGGTCAGCGTGCCGGGCTTGTCAGCATCCGGGCCGATGACGCGCGTCCACGGCTGCGGAATCGACGAGAGCAGCACGCTCTTGATCGCCCCAAACGTCTTCTCGGCCTTCTTCTTCTGCTTGGCTTCGCTGGGTTGATCGCCCACATACGCAAACACCGGCTTGTCACCGGCATCGCCAGATTCGGGCACGTATACCTGCACGTGGTCGTAGCGATAGCGTCCCTTGGTCTCCTTGCAATCCACCATCGGGTCATTGAAACCACCAACGTGTCCACTCGCCTCCCACACCTTGGGATGCTGAATGATGCACGTCTCCAACGGCACGCATTTCACGCGGTCGCCATTTGGACCCTTCCGCCCCCAGCACGGATTCAGGATCATGTCCTGCCACCACGCATCGCGCAGGTTCTTCTTCAGCTGCGCGCCCAGAGGGCCGTAATCCCAGAAGCCGTTGATGCCGCCGTAGATGTCGCTGGCCTGAAAGATGAAGCCGCGACGCTTGCACAGCGCCATGATGGCATCCATGGATTTGGGAGTAGAGGTGGACATGCTGAAACTCTCCTATGGCAAAAGCCCGCGGAAACGGGTGTTTCGCGGCGGGCCAAGGGTAGGAGGGCGTTGTCAGGGTGCTGGTGATCGCAGACGCGTTTTCGGTCATGAAACGCGCGGAAGTGCTTATTTGATCGAGGCCGGCGCTCCCTGCGCATTCGTAGGTGGGCCATACATCGCGACCACCTGAGTCCACGCCGAAACCAATTCGTCGGCCAGATCGGCAACTGCTTTCTGTTCAGTCTCGATGCGCACCTGGTCAAGATTCTCCGCGCTGTCCCAACCGTTGCTCGTCCGTTCGTTCTTTGCCGTGGCCTCCGCCAATCCATAGATGTAGCCAGTCCGCGTGTCGATCAACGCGGCAGACGCGGTGCTCGTCACCTTTGCCAGTTCCGTGCTCGCCATGCCCAGCGTGATCAGACCCAGAACCGGGGCCTGAGACTTATTGCGAAACTGGGTGTCAAGCGTGTACACCAGCAGCACATCCGCCTGCACCGATGCCGCGGCACCGCGCAGGTCATTCATCCCTTGCACGCGATCCGAGAGGACCAGCCGATTGAGTGCCGCAATGCCCCGCAGCATGGGCAGACGCTGCAGCTTCTTCATCGCCTCTTCGGGTGCTTCGTCTCGCCCCAGGATGGCGGTGAAGCGACCATCGCCATACGCCTCGCCACGATGAGACTTGTACCCCGCATCCTGCACACGCACCACGGCGAAGGTGGTGGGGAATCCAGCAGTGGGGCGTTTCGACATTTTGGCATCGATCCCCGGATCGCTGATCGCCTGCACATGATCCGGCGTGATCCCCAGAGCGCGGAAATCGGCGGGCTTCCCCGGCGCGGTGTACGTGCTGCACCCGCCGAGCATCGTGCCCGTCAGGGTGCCCAGCAGGGCGAGTGCGAGCGGAATCGACATGCCGAATCGAGTATTGACCATGGTGCCTCCGGGGTGGGTGTCGGAGTGCTTTGTACCACCGCGTGCATTTGTCGGTTCACACTTGTCGTACAACGAGCCACTTTATTTCGTGATCCACTTCCACACATCCGTCGGCGTGATTGCGCCCGCCTCTTTGGCGGTGTCGGATTCGACAGTGGAATACTCGCGAATCTCGGGTGCGGCCGTGAGCACGGCTTCGCCACTGGCCTTGGCCAATCCCAACGATCCATCCCCCGTCACCGTCACGATCCAGCGTCCCTCTCCCAACGCGCGATATACCGCTTTCCCCACCGTGATCGGGCTCGCCGGGTCGCGCTTGGCCCACTCCACATCCGCCAGCGCGGGATCGATCAAAACCCCCTGATCCGGCGGCGTGGAGGCATCAAACACCCGCCGAATCCACAAGCGCCCATCCAACACCACAAAGTCCACGTAGATCTCACTCGACGGCTTGAAGGGTGTCGCGATCTCCTTCACCACTCCCGTCGTCGTGCGAATCCGCACCGTCAGCGTGTCCCCTGTGGCCACAAGTTCCGTCACGGCAGTGCGCTGCACCGCCTGGTTGAATGTGCCGCGAAGGGCTTCGTAATCCTGCGCGATCCGCACCATCTTGTCCTTGTAGATGGACGCCGCGAGATTGGCCTTGCCGGCCTCAAACGCCAGGTATCCGATTCCTCCCACCAGGCAACAGATCGCCAGGGTGTTGACAAACCCAAAAAATGTCATCGGCTTGCCTTGGGATTGGCGTGCCGGAGGAGTGGACCGCGCGGATGAGTTTCGGGCGTTCTGCGAGGGGAGCATGAGGTGCCTTTCGAGGGTTTGAGGAGGTATCGACCAAGGGCCCCTCTTGCCGCGAATCGCGGGGAACGCGGCGGGGAAAGGGGTTTGAAGCGCGTACGATGGCCGGGGACGGAGCCGCCGGCTTCTCCCAGACAAAAACCGGACTTCAAAATCCCAGTCTCATGCTGGATGGAAGGTGCGATGAGAATCGATGTGGTCGGTCGGAATATTGCGGTGACGGATGCGATGCGCGAGTATTGCACCTCTAAGGCGGCCAAGCTCCCCAAGTTCCTCGATGGCAGCGTGCAGGCGATCACCTTCACCCTGACCAAGGACGACCACCACGCCCACGGGCAGTTCGGTGCGGAATTGATCATCGATGTCCAGCACCACAAAGACTTCGTGGCCCACCACCACGACAAGGACCTCTACGCCGCGATCGACATGGTGACGGAAAAGGGTGAGCGTCAGTTGCGTGACCACAAGGAACAGCGTCAGCAGGGGCACCGGTAAGCCAGCTTGACCGTTGCGGGAGTGCAGATCTGTGATCAAGATGAGCGACATTGTGCCGCAGGGAGCGATCGTGCATCAGGTGCGATCGACGACGCGCGAAGAGGTGGTGGTGGAATTGGTCGATGCCCTCATCGCCGCAGGCGGTGCGGACGCCGCAATCCGCGAAGACCTCGTCAAGCGCGTCCTGGATCGTGAACGAAAAGGTTCGACGGGGTTTGGCAAGGGCGTCGCCGTCCCTCACGTCAAGCACCCCGGCGTCAAGCGGATGGCTGCGGCGATCGGCCTCTCATCCCGCGGCATCGACTTTTCTTCACTCGATCGCCAACCCGTGTTCTCGGTCGTGCTCCTCATGAGCCCGGAGCAGAAGCCCGAAGAGCACCTGCAGGCCATGGAAATCATCTTCAAGAATCTCTCGAAAGAGAACTTCCGCCGCTTTCTCCGCCAGGCCCAATCCGTCGACGATGTTCGGGGCCTTTTAGAGGAAGCGGATCAACAACACCTGATTGGCTGAACTTCCTCCTCTGACTTTGAACTTTCCTCTTTCGACGTTGAACTCTTGATCCTTCGCTTCGTACCCCCGGAATGCCCGCCGTGAGCAATCGTGCCGAGATCAAGGCGACCATCGTGAACAAGCTGGGCCTCCACGCCCGGCCCGCGATGACGTTCGTGGATCTCGCCTCGACCTTTGCCTGCGATGTCAAGGTCTCCAAGGGCGACACCGAGGTGGATGGCAAATCCATCATGCAGATGATGATGTTGGCCGCGGGCAAGGGCTCGGAGATTCTCATCATCTGCGAAGGCGATGATTGCGAAAAAGCCGTCGCCGCGCTGCG
>CAYTYD010000078.1:0-12695 GCA_964441555.1 uncultured Phycisphaeraceae bacterium
CACCTTCTTGTTCCCCCTCGACACCTTCTTCCCTCCCCCTCCCCGACTCCTGACCCTCTTCTGCTGCTTGCACCATCTGATACATTGAACACCTCAACAGAGGAACCTGTCTCATGCGCCGATGCAATCTGAAAACACTTTGCCTCTCCTGTGGTCTCGCGGCAGGCCTCATCACCTCGGCATCCTCCGCCCAGGTCTACACCACCACGCCCCAATGGCAAAGCGCCGATATGCAGGTCTCCACCGGCGCGGCTCTCGTCGACATCAATCGCGATGGCTGGCTCGATCTGGTCGTCTCCAACGGCAATGACATCTCCTTGCAGCGCGTGGTCGTCTACTACAACAACGGCAGTGGGGCATTGCAGACCAGTCCCGGCTGGCAATCCGCCAACACCGCCTATCACGGACACCTCGATGTCGCCGATGTCAACGGTGACGGTTGGCCCGATGTCGCCGTCGGCATCCTCCTCGCCCAGGGCGGCCCCAGTGCGCGGCTGTACCTCAACAACAACGGCACCCTCGGCGTCAACCCCGTCTGGACCGCTCCCATCTCCGCAGATTCCTTCGGCGTCGCCTTCGGCGATATGAATGGCGATGGTCGCCCCGATCTCGCCGTCGCCAGTGGTAAGGCCTATGACAATGTGCCCCAGACCAACGCCGTCTACACAAATGTGAATGGCGCGCTCTCATCCACCCCAACCTGGCAAACGCCCACCACGCGCAACTTCGGCAACTGCCTCTGGATCGATGCCGATCGTGATGGCAAGCTCGATCTGGCCTACGCCGGCAGCCGCACTGATTCATTCGTCTTTCGCAACGTTGGCACGACCCTCGAATCCACTCCCACTTGGCGCACCAACGACAGCCGCACCCAGTTCGGATTGATGTTCGCCTATGGCGATGTCAATGGTGATGGCTTTGCCGAGCTCTTGCTCGCCGACAACAACCAGATCGGTCCCGGCTCCGGTCGCTTCCGCCAGTACGCAGGGCTCAGCACCGGTTTCTTCAACGCCAGCGCCGTGTGGACGTACCTCGATGGCTACACCAGCGCAGTCACGCTCGGTGATATCGATCGCGATGGTCGCTTGGACCTGATCACCGGTGAGTGGTTCGGCCGCGCTCGCTACTTCCGCAATCTCGGCACTGGCACCGGCTTTGGCGCTACACCCACGTGGACCAGCGCTGGCAACACCACCACCGTGGAAAAGCTCGTCCTCGGGGATGTCAACAACTCCGCCCGCAAGATGTATGTCCAGCGCTTCGAGTCCAACACGCGGCGTCTGTTGCAACTCCCCAAACAACCCATCGAGACCGTCGTCGCCGTCAAGGCCGATGGTGTCGATCTCTCTCCCGCCCAATACACCTGGAATCGCGAACTCGGATGGGTCTCCATCGGCGTCGACGCCGCGACGGTGGACATCGCCTACGTCTACTCCCGTTCGCTGGATCTGGCTGTGTCAAATTGGGATGACAATCGCCCCAATCAGCTCTATCTCAACCAGTTGCCCGCCCCCTGCGCTGCCGATTTCAATGAAGACGGCACCGCCGATTTCTTCGACTATCTCGACCTGGTCGCCGTCTTCTCAGAGGGCTCCCTCGCCGCAGATATCAATCTCGATGGCGTCGTCGACTTCTTTGATTATCTGGATTTCGTGGCAGTCTTCAGCAGTGGCTGCTGAATCGCGATAACCAACCAAAAACGCGAGAAATCGCGCGTCAGTCCTGGCGTTCTCTCCCCGGAATCTCCGATTTTCCCTCCCTACCTTCCCCACCAATGGCCATTCTCGTCGATGCAAACACGCGCGTGATCTGTCAAGGCATTACCGGCTCGTACGGTGCCCAACACACCAAGGGGTGCTGGGCCTACGGCACCAAACTCCTGGGCGGTGTCACTCCCGGCAAAGGCGGCACTAAAGACGCTCACGGCCTCCCCATCTGGGACACCGTCGAACAAGCCGTCAAGGCCACCGGCGCAACCGCGACGATGATCTTCGTCCCGCCAGTTCTCGCTGCAGATGCGATCCTCGAAGCCGCGTCCGCAGGACTCAAAACCATCTGCGCCATCACCGAAGGCATCCCCGTCCAGGACATGGTGAAAACTCGCGGCGTACTCGATGAGATGAACGCCCAAGGCGCAGGGATCATGCTCGTCGGGCCAAACTGCCCGGGCGTGATCACTCCCGGCCCCAAGAGCACACGCGAAGGTGCGGGCACCAATGGCGAGAATCCGTATACCACTGCTGGCTGCAAGATCGGCATCATGCCGGGATACATCAACACCCACATCAGCGAAGCCAAACTCGGCAAAGCAGTGGGAATCGTGAGCCGCAGCGGCACGCTGACCTACGAAGCAGTGTGGCAGACCTCCAGCCGCGGCTTGGCCCAGAGCACGTGCGTGGGTATCGGTGGCGACCCCGTGCGCGGCGTAAACCACATCGACTGCATCAAGCTGTTTGAGGCCGACCCGGACACGCACGGCATCATGATGATCGGCGAGATCGGCGGCAGCGACGAAATCGAAGCCGCGGCATACATCAAGAAGCATGTGAAGAAGCCGGTGGCCGCGTTCATCGCAGGCCGCACCGCGCCTCCGGGCCGCCGCATGGGTCACGCGGGCGCGATCATCGGCGGCGCCGATGACACGGCAGATGCCAAGATCAAAGCGCTGCAGGCGGCGGGCGTCACGGTGGCGATGAGCCCGGCAGACCTGGGTGTGGCGATGCTGCAAGCGATGAAGCTGGGATGAGATTGGCTCTGCGTTGCGAGAATCATGGCGAGTTGCCGTCTATGTGTTAGACTGATTTCGTGCGCTGGTCGACACCCATCTTGGTTTTGTGCTGCAATCGCAAGGCGATCATCGATGCCGCTGTGCATTGGCGAACATCGTTGGCGCTTGGGGCATTGTTTGTGGTGTCGGCGGGGCTGGCGCGGAATTATGACGGAGAAGATTTAGTCCGTGAGCCATGGCACCTGCTAATGCCGTTCGCGGCGTCGACAGGTACGGCGAGTGTTCTGTTTCTGATATGGAAGGCGATCTGCGCTGCCAAGCAGAAGCCGTTACCGTGGCGGGCGTTTCTACCGTTTCTGGGGATCTACTGGCTCACTGCGCCGTTGGCGTGGCTGTATGGGATTCCATATGAGCAATGGCTTCCCGTGGAGGATGCGATCGGAGCCAACGTTCGCACGCTGATGGTCGTAGCACTCTGGCGCGTCATCATCATGACGCGAGTGATTCAACTCGGTGTGCGGAGCCATCCGATACCGACAATCATCATCGATATGTGGTACGGAATCGCGCTGATCGTCGCGGCTTCGTTTTTCAGTCCGCGACCGATTCTGGACATCATGGGTGGAATGCGCGGAGACCCGGAAACGCGCGCTTGGGCAGGCGCCACGCTGTCCGCACAACTTTTGGGACTGCCCATATCTGTGGTCCTTGGCGTGATTGCATTGCTGATCGCGGTCTCGATCAAGCTCAAAGGGATGCGGTATGTACCGCGGGTTTTCGGTTTAACGAGCGGTCGCTTCTTTGCTCCAATCACCTGGGCAGGCGCGTTTGCGATTGGACTCTGGATCATTCCCGCCATCTGGATGCAGCCGCAACAGCGATTGAGATCAAGTACGGAGATTCTTTTGCGACGAGGCGACAACACCGCTGCGTTGAAGATGATGTCGCAACATGAGCAGAAAGAATACCCAAGGCATTGGAGACCCGGCCGCAATTGGGATCTGTGGAAAGGAGGCGCCAATAGACTTGACGATCTGATCGCGATCAACCTTCTTGAAAGCGCGGACGTCCTTTTCGCCCAGGAACCTCCGCGGGAATGGGTCAAGAATCTGATATTGAACTATGCCCGAACCGGGCTAACGCGAGATCATCGGTTCACAAGGCACAAGAACTTTGATGACATCGACGTGCCTTGGGCAGCGATCAAAGAGATTCGAACCAACTTGATGTTTCTAATGAAGTACGACGACGCAATGACTTCCGAAGAACTCGCAATGACGCAAAGACTTGTGGATCGAATCAATGCAGAAATCGCTTTACCCACCAAGCGCTGACGGCCCTGCCGCGCGTTGCTGATAGAAGATCTGGCGGCGCTGACGAATCGCGTCGTCGCTGTAGAGTTTGCCTGCCAGATCAACCAGACCGCTTTGCAGTTGCTCGGGGGTCATGTGGCTGGGTCGATGGTTGACATCAAAAAGGGTGCATTTGTGCCAGGCGCCGGGCTCAAGAATGCGGCCTTCGGCGAGCAATCGGGTGTAAAGCGGTGTGCCGGGGAATGGCGTGAGAACCGTGATCTGCACGTCATACAGACCGACAGACATGGCAAAGTCATGGACGCGGTCGAAGATCTCCGGGGTGTGCCCATCGAGCCCGAGGATGAAGCAGCCATTGACGGTGATGCCGTGGGACTGGATGCGACGCACGGCGGCTTCATACCGCGGGTATTGCTTCAGCTTCCAATTCCGGCGGGTTTCCAGTCCATCCAGCCCTGAAGTTGAAGGGCTTTCCAGACCGATCAGGAGTTGGCGACAGCCGCTGTCGGCCAATCGAGCGAGGAGATCGAGATCATCGGCGATGGAGACATCGGCCTCGGTGAACCATGAGACATTGTGCCGCGAGAGCACATCGAGGATGGAGCGGGCGTGGGCGGGTGAGCAGAAGGAATTGTCATCGGCGAGTTCGATGAAGGGTTCGGGCCAGAGGGATTTGACGGCGAGAAGTTCGGCCTCGAAGCGGTCGGCGGGTTTGAGCTTGTAACGACTCGTGAGCAGGATGGAACTGGCGCAGAATTCGCAACTGTGGGGGCAACCACGTGTGGTTTGAATAGGGATGCGGTTGTACTTGGAAACATCGAGCAAGTCGAATCGCGGGATAGGAGACTGCGCCAGATCAAAACCCGCGCTCGTTGCATCGGATCGATACACACGCTGCATTTTGCCGCAACCTGCATCAGCGAGCAACTGGTGCCAATGACTCTCGCCTTCTCCAACGATCACGGCATCGCAGTGCTGCAAAGCTTCTTCAGGGAGAGTGGTGACATGCAGGCCGCCCATGACGACGCGAGTTCCGCGCGAGCGATAGAGATCGGCGACTCGATAGGCATCACCGACCTGCGCGGTCATGGTGCTGATGGAGACCAGGTCGGCATCTGGCAGTTGCGTGACTCCTTCGGCTTGTAGATCGCGAATCTCGTGATAGGAAATCTGGTGCTCTATCGGGGTCATGCCGGCGAGGGTCAAGAGCGACAAACTGGGAAGCGAAGCGATGACCTGGCCGCGTTCAACAATGCCGGGCATGGTGAGCCCGAAATCGTTGAGTTCTTTGCTCCAAGCGCGAACCCCGCTCATGGCTATGAATGCAATACGCACAGCGCCCGACTGTATCGTCGGACGCTGCACGCTGTTCTGAAGTTGTTGGATGATTATTCAGCACGGGCTGACGAAGGCGGCGACGAAATCGAGGTAGTCGAAGAAATCGATCTCCTGATCGTCGTTGAAATCGGCTCGGGGTGCGGCGGAGGAGAAGTCGGCGACGAAGTCGAGGTAGTCGAAGAAATCGACTTGCTGATCGGTGTTGTAATCACCGGGGCAGCGCTGGGCAAAGCAAAAGGGTTCGTCTACGAGATTGAGGATGTCGTGAGAGAAGAAGACCTGGCAATCAGGGCCCAGCGGAGCGGTCGAGAGGGCGATGGGGGCAACCTGACTGCTGGAAACAACTCCGGGGTTGAAATTGAACTGATTGCAGCCGGTCCAACCCTGACCATCGTGTTTGTAGATCATGGGTTGTGAACTCTTGGAACCTACTGAGGCGTAGCCGCCATCTGTGGTTGGAACGATGCGGCGAAGTGAATCGTTGTTGAACGAGTCGCCAAAGCGGCGGCCCCAGATCACGCTACCGTTGGTGCTGCTGACGCTCATGATGCCGCAATCCATCGGGGACATAGAGAGTGTGACGACGGGATGACCGGCGGGTGAGATCGTCATGCCGTAGCCGGGTGAGCCACTGGTGTACAGATTGCCCCAAATGAGTGCTCCGGCGGAATTCACGCGGCAGATTCCGGTGCTGTATGAGGGGAGGGCTGAGTGAGCAATGTTGGCGGTGAAGATGGCATCACCACTTGGAGTTCTGGTCACTGCGACAGCGTTGCCATACCCAGAGTGCTGGGCGAAGTAGTCATTAGACCACAGAATCGTGCCGAAAGGGTGCAGGGGGCCGCGAATCTTGAAGCAGAGGGAGCGTGAGGACATGCCGCCCAGATCGCGGCGGCCGACAACATAGAAGCCGCCATCCCGGTCTTCGACGAGATCGAAGAGAAGCAGGGAGGTATTAGTGCCCTCAGGATCAACGGGTTGAACAACTTTCACACCAGCGATCTGGTTCAGATTGGCATCGGTCTTGATGAGCAGGCCAGTGCCATATCCCTGAGCGTTATTGCGGCTACCCGCGATGACGTAACCGCCGCCGGTGGCGTTGCGCACACCACCGAACTGGAGGCCGTCGTAGGCACGGGCTGCGGTGATGTTGCCGAAGGAATCAAGCTTGATGAGCATGATGCGGTTGTTGGCGAGTGGAGCGTTTTCGGTTGTGCAACCGAGCACGAAGCCACCATCGGGGGCTTGGATGATGGAATGTCCTTCAGCGCGAAACGGACCGATACCGAAAGAACTGCACCAGAGAGGTTGGCCGTTGGCGTTGGTGCGGGTGAGGGTGACTTCGCGGTGAGTGAGGGAGTAGTAGCGAGTACCGACGTACAGGTAGCCGCCATCGGCGGTTTGGATCAGATCATCGCCACTGAGTGTGACGCCGGGGACAAAGTGCATGCGTTGGAATGTGGTGATCGGGATGGCGGATGCCGCGGCTGTGATGCTGGCAGTGAAGATGGCGGCGGCGACGAGTGTGCGAGCGTTCATGGCGAATCTCCTGGACCGGATCAATGTCTGGTCAGAAGGAGTTGCAGACTCGCGGGGCAAGCTTGCAGCCAAGAAGCGCGAATCGACCGAAAAACCATGGACCCCGACCGGGGTTGCGTCGTGCGGCACGGTTTATCAACACGAGCCGCACATGCGACCACTCCCGATGCAGAGTCGAAAAACTCTGGATCGGGAGTGGGTGGTGGAGAGGGTGTGTATGCCGCGGCGGGGGGAGGGGGATTCAG
The DNA here is from genome assembly GCA_964441555.1 of uncultured Phycisphaeraceae bacterium. Taxonomy (GTDB): domain Bacteria; phylum Planctomycetota; class Phycisphaerae; order Phycisphaerales; family UBA1924; genus F1-120-MAGs238. Next base: position 7,164 of record CAYTYD010000078.1, read on the forward strand.
CACGGGCTGACGAAGGCGGCGACGAAATCGAGGTAGTCGAAGAAATCGATTTCCTGATCGTCGTTGAAATCGGCCCGCGGCGCGGCGGAGGAGAAGTCGGCGACGAAGTCGAGGTAGTCGAAGAAGTCGACCTGCTGATCGGTGTTGTAATCACCGGGGCAGCGTTGGGCAAAGCAGAGGACGTTTTCGCCGCGATTCTCGAAGGTCCATTCGAAAGAGACATCGGCATCCGGTCCGAGCGCGGCGGAGGTGAGGGTGATGGCGAGTTGCTGCGGGCTGTTGACGGTGTTGGTCGAGTAGTTGAACTGATTACAGCCGATCCACCCTTGGCTGTCGTGCTTATAGAGCATGGGCTGCGCCGGGGTGCCGGATTGGAAACCCACTGAGGCGTAGCCGCCATCGGTGGTCTTGATGACGCGTGAGGCACTGTCGTTGCTGAAGGAATCGCCGAAGCGGCGCACCCAGTTGGCGGTGCCGGTGTTCTGATTGAGCTGTATCAAGCCGCAATCTTGTGGCGCGATCGAGCAGGAGAGCATGATCTGATCGCTCTGGCCCAGGCACATGCCGCCGGTGGGGTTGAAGCCGTTATAGAGGTTGGCCCACTGACGGTTTCCTGCGGCATCGACGCGGCAGACGGCGGTGCTGGCGCTGGGGAATTGCGAGACGCTGCTGAGACCAGCGAAGGTGGCAAAGCCAGCGCGATCGCGCACCACGCTCATGCCGGTGTAGAGGCCGGGGAGTGAGGAGAAGTAGTCGTAGGTCCAAAGGAAAGAGCCGAAGGGAGAGGCGGGAGTGCGAGTGCGAATGGCCAGGAAGCGAGCGACGTTGAACGACGCATCAAGGCGACCGGCGATATAGAAACTGCCATCGCGATCTTCGGCGATATCCGAGAGCATGATGGAGGAGGCCGAGCCGGCCTGAAACACCTGCACACCGGCAGTCTGGATGAGATTCGCATCGGTGCGGATCATGACGCCGACGTTTTGGCCGGAGGTGAGGGTCTTGGTTCCGACGACGACGTATCCGTTGCCCGCAGCCGAACGCACGCGGCCAAAGGTGGTGCCGTCGTAGCAACGCGCGGCATTGGGGGAGCCGGTGGCATCGGTCTCGATGAGAATCAGGCGGTTGGACCCGACGAAGGGACTATCTGTAGAGCAGCCCAAGACGAATCCACCATCCTGAGACTCGATGATGGAGAGACCTTCGGTGCGCGATTGGCCGATGCCGAAGGCCTGCGTCCACAACGGCTGACCAACCGCATTGGTCTTGGTCAGTGTGATCTGGCGGTAGTTGAGATTGAAGTTGCGGGTGCCGACGTAGATGTAGCCGCCATCGGAGGTTTGCAGGATGTCGCTGCCGGTTTGTGCCGCGGCGGTGCCGAGGTTTTTGCGCTGGAAGGTGGTGATGGGGAGTGCGGAAGCGACGGCGGTGAGTGAAGCGGTGATGAGTGCGGCGGCGATGAGTGTGCGAGCGTTCATGTGCGATTCTCCTGGAGCGGATTCATGCCCGATCCAGAAGGTCTTGTCTGCTCGTTAGAGAAGCTTGCACCGCTCAAGAGCGATTGGGCCCAAAAACCACACACCCCGGCCGGACATCGGTCGGGGTGCTGGTTCAAAGGGGTGGATACGTGAAAAATTACCGGCTTGCGCGCAGGGTTATTCCCGACCGTGGCGAAATGAAGCAATTTGTCTAATCGACAGCGGCGACCTTGGCGGCAGAGGGAGTGCTGAGTGCCAGCATCCGATCCACGGCAAGGAGCGCGAGTTCTCGGACCTTGGGATGCACCGAAATCTGATTGACCACTTTGGGCTTGCCGTCTTTGGACAAGACACCGGCGAGGTTGTCGAGCACCCACAAGAGGTGCGGCTCATCAATGCGGTACATGGTGGTGCAGAGGCACTGGCAATCGCTGAGGATGCGGACCGAGACGCCGCGGGTTGCGGCTTCGGTGGCGAGGCGGTTGACGAGGTGCACCTCGGTGCCGATGGCAAAGCGCGAGCCGGGGGGGGCCGCGCGGACGGTGTTGATGATGTATTCGGTGGAACCGTTGAGATCGGCGAGGTCTACGACTTCCTTGGCACACTCGGGGTGGACCAGGATCGTGATGGGTGTGGCGGTTGGGTTGGCGGCGTTCTCGGCCTTGATGGCGCGGCAGTGTTCAGGGCGAAAGAGTTTGTGCACGCTGCAATGCCCGGCCCAGAGGATGCTGACGGCAGACTTGAGTTGATCAGCAGTCATGCCACCGAGTGCAGCGCCTTGGCGAGCTTTTTTGGGGTCGTAGAGGGCGGTTTGGGTGTCGGTGTTGTAGCCGAGTTTGGCGGTGGTGTTGCGGCCCAGGTGTTGATCGGGAAGGAAGAGGACTTTGATTTCTTCGCCTGATTGCTTAGGAATCGTGCCACCAGCGAAGGCCCACTTGAGGACGGTGACGGCGTTGGAGCTGGTGCAGCAGGCCCCGCCGCGTTCGCCGACGAAGGCCTTGATGGCGGCGGTGGAGTTGACGTAGGTGATCGGAATCACGCGGCCTTTGAAACCCTGAGATTTCAATTCGGTGTGGAGGGTGTCCCAGCATTCGACGGTGTCGTCGTACGCCGCCATATCGGCCATCGAGCAACCGGCGGAAAGATCGGGGAGGATGACGCTGACGGAACCGGGGGTCAGCATGTCGGCGGTCTCGGCCATGAAGTGCACGCCGCAGAAGATGACGTATTTGACGGGATCGGTCGCACCGCGTTCTTTGGCAAGGTTGGCGGCGATCTGGCTGAGTTTCAGGGAGTCGCCGGTGTAATCGACGTGGCGGATGATGTCATCGGTCTGGTAGTGATGGCCGAGGATGACCAGGGACGTGCCGAGTTGATGGCGACGTGCAGAGATCGCGGCGACGAGTTCGTCGGGTGAGAGTTTGTGATACCGATCTGGCAAGGCGGGTTGCCACAGCATGGGGGATTGTAGAGGGATGGAGCGAGTGTTTGGATGAGCGTGATCTGGGAGGCGGGATGCCGGTATTGTTCTTTGGGAGGGGAGGGCTTGCGGCTTCTTGTTGACCAAATACGGTGACGGTGAGGCAGATATCTTGCACCGAGGGCTTTATGGATCAAGACTTTTCGGTTGACTACGTTGACAGCGACGAGTATCGCTACTTGGGTGCTGAGATCTACTTCCGCAAACAGCGGCTATGCCAACTTTTTCGCCGATTCCCCGGCGATGAAATCGACATTGAGTTTGTTGACGACTTGTATGTTGTAGATGCTCCTGTACGACGTCGGTTTCCGTTATTGGAGTTTTTGAAACTTGTCGATGAGTTGCAGGCGGATTTGTTGTCGTTGCCAAGGATCGAAAACGACACTGAGTGAATTGCATAGAAGGGATGCTGCTGAGGGAGTTAGGGCCACCTGCCGTCAGGATGAGCAGAGTGCGATAAACTCGCTGCTTGTATCCGGTGGTCTCTGCTCCCATCCGAGCATTGAGTATTCAGCACCGACAAAGTCAGCTAGTTCTCTCAGTTTCAGATTGTGCTGTGGCTCATCGTCTGCGAGTCCAAAGATGACGTGTCCATCGCGAGTGTAAAAGATCATCGCCTGAGTCAAAGACGTTCCAGAGTCATTCCAGTACAACGCGTACGGCTCGAATGGATGATGCTCCATGTAGTCCAATATCTCGGCTTCTGACCTTGGGACGAGTTGGGGATCGCCCGAGTACTGTGGTACCGGATAGTCGCTGCAATATGGTTCGCGATTGGGAAGAAAGTGATTGAGAAAAGCGCGAACGGCGCTGGCTTTTCGATCGTTTCCAAGAGCGTAGAACTCTTGCGTCATCGTTACCTTACTCTCCCATCTCTCACAATTGCACCAGATGTTACGTCTTCGGAGTTGTAAAACCGATCCAACACAAGCTGCGCGTGTAAGGTTGAGAGTTGCCAAGTACCTCGCGTAGCAATCACCTCGACGGCGGTATCCCAATATCTTCATTCCACAGGTCGGGTCGCTTGGCGATGAAATCACGCATCAGAGCGATACAGCGTGGATCATGAACCACTGCGAGGGAAATGCCCTCAGCGCGCATCCAGTCTTCGCGGCCCAAGAAGGTGGTATTTTCGCCGATCACGACGCGCGGGATCTTGTGCAGGACTGCTGTGCCGCTGCACATGGCGCAGGGGCTGAGGGTGCTGACGAGAGTGAGAGTGTGCCAATCGCGGCGGCGACCGGCCGAGCGAATGCAGGCGGTTTCGGCGTGGGCGGTGGTGTCGCTGGTCTGGACACGCAGGTTGTGGCCACGGGCCAGGATCTCGCCCGAGGGGTGCATGAGGATCGAGCCGATGGGAATGCCGCCTTCAGAGAGGGACTTTTCGGCCTGCTGGATCGCGGCATCGAGGGCGGCACGCTCGGCGGGAGAGATGGTGGTGGGCGAGGTCATGTTTCAAGCGTATCGCCAGAGCCGCGTCGTGCAGACAATCTGGCATGGCCGGGCCGCCTGTCACAATGAGGGTCATCCTGCACATGGATATGGACGCGTTTTTTGCGGCGGTGGAGCAGCGCGATTATCCGGAACTGGGCGGCAAGCCGGTGCTCGTCGGTGGCGGTCGTGGCGGCGAGGGCAAACGGGGTGTGGTGACGACGGCGAGTTATGAAGCGCGGGTCTTTGGATGTAAGAGCGCGATGCCGATGGCGCAGGCGCGGCGGCTGTGTCCGCAGGCGATCGTGCAGCCCGTGCGAATGGGTGTGTACGCAGAGATCAGCGATCAGGTGATGAGGATTCTGGAAGAGATCAGCCCGGTGGTGAAGCCGGTGTCGATCGATGAGGCGTTTCTTGATGTCAGTCCGGTGCTGCACCTGAATGGGAGAGCGGGTGAAGACCCCTTTGCGATCGGCATGAGGATCGGGCGTGAGATCAAGAAGCGGGTGCGCGAGCGCACGCAACTGGCGGCATCGATCGGTGTGGCCGGGAACAAATCACTGGCGAAACTGGCAAGTGATTTCGGCAAGCCGGACGGGTTGCACTTGATCCGCCCTGAAGACGCGATGGAGACGCTCGGGCCGATGCAGGTGGGGGCGCTCTACACGCTGGGGCCCAAAGCAGCGGCGAAGTTGGGTGCATTTGGGGTACGGACGGTGGCGGATCTGCGAGCGTTTGGGAAGGATGCGCTGTGCCGCAATTTCGGGGAATCTGGAGAGTGGTGGTGGGAACTGGCGCACGGGCGGGATGATCGGACAGTGGAGGCGGCGGATGAGCACGATCGCAAGTCGATCGGCAAGGAGCGGACGTTTTCAGATGACATTGGGGATGCGGCGAAGTTGCGGGCGATCTTGCTTGGCGAAGTGGAAGATGTGATGCGGACTGCGCGGCAGAAGGGGATGAAGCCCAAACGGATTACGGTGAAGTTGAGATTGAGTGACTTTCGCACGTTCACGCGTTCGCTGACGCGCGAGAGGGCAACGGATGTGACGGCGGAGGTGTGGGCGGATGCACTCGGGTTGTTGAATGAGTTTCTGAAGGAGAAGAAGGGGAGATTGCGGCTGATCGGGGTGAGCGTGTCAA
>CAYTYD010000079.1:0-12633 GCA_964441555.1 uncultured Phycisphaeraceae bacterium
GACCAGAATCAGCGCAACGCCCGCTGAAAATAATTTTGCAAAACAAGCCCGTTTGTTAGGTTCGCGTTCGCTCGAACCCTTGTCTTGGCGTGCGTTCACCAATAACGTGACGGTTCACGAACAGAGTGAGCACTGCGCGATCACCGATGTGACGACGCTTCTCACGCCTGCTCGGCAATTGGACCCTCGGAGAGTTTCATGTCAGGTGACCCGCTCGACATCGTCATTGGTTCTTCCGAATCCGCCAAGCGCGACAGCGCTGCCGCACTCGCCCATCTGAAGGCCGCAAGCGAGTTCGAAGCCAAGATTCCCGGCAAAGGCGCACGCCACAACGCGATCGCCGAACTCCGCCGCGCCGTCGCGGCTGACCCTGCCAATGCCCTGGCCCTCTTCCGCTTGGCGTACCACCTCGATGTGGTTGGCGAAGAAGATGAGGCCGTGTCCTACTACGAGCGGTGCACTGAACTCGCTCCCGCTCACATCAATGCCCTCCTCAATCTCGCTGTGCTGCATGAAGATCGTGGTGATTACTTGCGGGCCGAGCGTTGCCTGCGTCAGGTGCTCGACACCAATCCCAATCACCGCCGCGCCCATCTCTTCCTGAAGGATGTCATGGCGAGCAAGACCATGGAGCAGGAAGAAGACACCGAGCGCGACATCTTCAAGCGCAAGGCAATGATGGATACTCCTGTGACGGATTTCGATCTTTCCGTCCGCGCTCGCACATGCCTGAAGAAGATGAACATCCGCACCCTCGGCGATCTCCTGAAGATTACCGAGTCAGAGTTGATGTCATACAAGAACTTCGGCGAGTCCTCACTCCAGGAAATCCGCAAGATGCTCCAAGCCAAGGGCCTGCGCCTGGGTCAAGGCATCGAAGACGCGCAGCGGGCCAATCGCCGCGCCCTGCTTGAGCACTACAAGGGCACACCTCAGGAAAGTCTCCTCATCAAGTCGGTCAGCGAACTGCAGCTCTCGGTTCGCGCCCGCAAGGCCCTGCAGATGCTCAATATTCAGTCGCTGGGCGAACTCGCCAGCCACACCGAGGCCGAGCTCATGGGCATCAAGAACTTTGGCGCGACTTCGCTCAAGGAAGTGCGTGACCGCCTGACCGAAATGGGCCTGGGCCTCCGCACGCTTGATGCCTAGTTTTTCATTCGATTAACGATCACTTACGGGCCGTCCGCATCGGGCGGCCCGCTTTCTTTTTCGTCGCCGGTCACACCATCGACAAAGTTCTGGTCACGCGATTTGGTTTCCTTGTAGAGCAGCCGCTGATTCGCGTACTGCTCGGGACTGACCGCCAGATCGGGCGGCTTCCCCTCGGCATGACAGCGATGAAGATGCTTCAAGAATGGAACACACCAGCCGCAACCAGTGCCAGCCGAGAGGCATTCACTGATCAGCGACGCGACGGGAGGATTTTCGCGTTCCAAATACGCCTTGATCTTGCGCAGCGATACGTGAAAGCAAAGACAGACATGATCATCGGGGTTCATGACCTGGCCCTCGCTGATTGATCGCGGATCATGCTCAGGATCTCGCACACTCCATTGATCTCATGCTCACGCGAGATCACGTCGGATGCCTCACGCACTTCCGCGGCAGCGTTTGCCGGGCAGGCAAACGCCCGCACGTGCTCCTTCATCACCAGGTCGCTCGCCGAATCACCAATCCCGATCATGCGTTCTTTGTGCAAACCAGTGCGTTCAACAAATCGTCTCAAGCCGGTGGCCTTGCTGATGTGAGAAAGATCACAATTGATCCACGCCACTGTCATCGATACGCGGAATGCCCATCCTTCTCGCGCGAACCGATCTTGCAACACCGGCACCATCCGCTTCAGAACATTCACTTCCGGGTGCCAAAGAGACATCGACGCGGCCTTCCCCGGCTGGATCACCACACCCCGGGGTCCAAAGTCGGCCTCGATCCACTCCGTGGCCGCGTGCACTGCATGAATGTCCGCCGCCGTGATGGCCGGATCTCTCCAGAAACCGTTACTGGCTGGATCAAAGAGCCACACCCCGTTCTCACAAATCGCCGGGAGGGTGGTATTACAGATCACGCGGCAGAGTGCTTCGACAAATGGTAACGGCCGCCCACTGCACAAAGTCAGGCGGGGGAGGCCTTCAGACTGAGCCGACAGATTCCATTTCCGGATCCACTCCAATCCGCTGATATCCATCGGGTCAGTGCTTTCGGGGCCCAGACACCCGTCGATATCGCAGATGATGGCATCCAGACCCGTGAGGTCGATCGGGAGCTTGGTCGCAGAAACAGTCAATCTGGTGTCGGTCACAAGCCAACAGTAAGGCGACTCTGTACCCTTGTTAGACCAATCCCATGCTGCACCTTTTCACCTTTGCCATCTTCGTCTCCGCCGCACTCCTCTTTGCCGTGCAGCCCATGGTTGGCAAGATGGTACTTCCCACGCTGGGAGGCAGCCCCTCGGTGTGGAACACTTGCATGGTCTTCTTTCAGGCCGTGCTGCTGCTGGGCTACTTCTATGCGTATCTGGTGCGCAAGCTCCCTGTGAAAGGGCAGATCGTCCTGCACTCACTCATCCTGCTTGCGGCGGGTGTGTTGCTGCCGATTTCGAAGTTACCTGTCAGCTCCGAAGAACTTGGAAACACGCTGCAGGAGGGGGGCTTGCAGCTTTCGCTGTGGCTGTGCGTGTATCTGGCGAAAATGGCGGGTGGCCCATTCTTTGTGCTGTCATCCACCGCCCCACTGCTGCAATCGTGGTTCAGCCGCACCGACCACCAATCCGCCAAAGATCCCTATTTTCTCTACGTCGCCAGCAATGCTGGCAGCGTGCTCGGATTGATCGCCTACCCCTTTGTGATTGAGCCGCTGCTGGGAGTATCGCGCCAGGGACAATGGTGGAGCGTGGGATATGGCGTGCTTGCACTGCTCTTGATCGGTGCAGGCGCTGCGTGCTGGAAGCGGCTTCGCGCGAATTCACCTCATCCTGTAACCGCTGAGGCGGCGCCGACGGCTACTGCCCCCACGATGCGCGATCGACTGCTGTGGGTGTTGCTCGCGGCGGTGCCAAGCTCACTGTCGCTGGGATGCACGCAGTACATGAGCACGGACATCGCGGCGGTTCCACTCCTGTGGGTGCTGCCTCTGCTGCTGTATCTGGTGTCGTTCATCATCGCCTTTGGCAAGAACCCCAAGTTGATGGTGTGGGCGAAGCTCGCGCCGATTGCCGCGCTTTTGGTGGCCATTCCGATCGTGACCTATGCCAAGACTCCGACGATTCCGATTGTGGGAATCCATCTGGGGGCGCTCTTGATCCTGGCGACGGTGTGTCATGGCCGCCTGGCGTCGATGCGCCCGGGCGCGGCGTATTTGACAGAGTTTTATCTGTGGATGTCGATCGGCGGATTGCTCGGCGGCATCTTCAATTCCCTCATTGCACCTGTCATCTTTCCCGCCGTGCTGGAGTACCAGTTGGCGATCGTGGCGGCGGTGCTTTTGAGGCCGCGTCCAGCACCAAGTGCAAACGGCGTTGCAATTTCCCGCGGTCAGGTGATGGTCGTTCCTGAATCCACTTCGATTGCCAACACAGGATCAGGTGTCTCGTTGGCAACCGGAACTTCACGCGCTGACGAACTCGCTCTTCGCCGCCTGATCTTCGACCTGGCGTGCGTGCTGGCAATCGGCGGATATCTGTACGGCATCAACACGTACTTGAACTCGACCAAGACCAAGTATGACCCCACCAGTGTGCAGATGCTTCAGGCGGGGATTCCTGCGGTCGCGTGCATTCTGATGCTGCTGGGCACCAGTCGATTTGGCGAGGGAACACGCCGCTTTGCCCTCAGTCTCGGTGCGATGCTGCTGGCAGGGTTTGCCCAGATGATCTTTGCCGGCGGCAACCTGTTGCACATCGAGCGGACGTTTTTCGGGGTGCACCGGGTATTCACCGATCGGCAGAATGCGTGGCACACTCTGCTGCATGGAACCACCAAGCACGGTGTGCAGGCGGTGTACAAAGGCGCGCCGCTGATGCCCACGACGTATTACCACCCGACGGGACCGATCGGGCAGATTCTGCAAGAAGACAAGCTGGAATCCCGCTTCAAGCACATCGCGGCGATCGGACTGGGAGCTGGCTCGATCGCGGCGTACAACGAAAATGGCTGCGAGATGACTTTCTATGAGATTGATCCGGCAGTGGTCGCGATCGCGCAGCACAAGGACTTTTTCACGTTCCTGCAGCCAGAGAATGTGCGCGGAACCATCAACTTCTCGGTCGGGGATGGTCGCCTGAACATGAATCAGGCCAAGGATGGCCAATACGGATTGATCATCCTGGATGCCTTTTCCAGCGATGCGATTCCGGTGCACCTTTTGACGCGCGAAGCGATTGAACTGTACCTGAGCAAGCTTCAGCCCGATGGCATCATCGCCATGCACATCAGCAATCTGTACTTTGATCTGGAGCCAGTTGTGCGACGATTGGCATCGGAAGCGGGTTGTGTTTCCTATATCCGTCACGACACGGTGGTGGGAAAGGCGCAAACCGAAACCGCCAAAGCACCGAGCGTGTGGGTGGTGATGGCGCGCACGCGCGAGGCCCTGGGGCCGCTTGGTTACGACGCGCGCTGGGTGAAGATGAATTCACGCCCCACCGACCCGTTGTGGACTGATGACTACGCCAACGTGCTGGGCGTGATGACGCTGTGGCAGGGGGAATCGGAATCCAGACCCTGACCGGATGTGCGGCAATCAAGCCTGCCAACGGGACAAGATTGCCAAGGTCTGTTGAAGTGGCATTCGCAGTGTTGACAGATCACCACGACGGATAAGCGACGGGCGACCGACTCTGCACAATGAATCGTGTGCCAAGGAGTTCGGCAAAAAAAAAACACCCCGCCATGCGACGGGGTGCTTGTGAATTTCAGTATTCGTTTCTCTCAGGCCCTGGCAGCAATCGCCTTGGCGTGCTTGTTGCTGAGATCAACAAGCTTGTCAAAGAGCTTGGGATCGTGAATGGCAACTTCGGCGAGCATCTTGCGATTCAAGAGAACGCCAGCTCGCTTGATGCCATCCATGAAGCGGCTGTAGCGGGTGTTGCGCATCATGCACGCTGCGGTGATACGGACAATCCAGAGTGAGCGGAAATCACGCTTGCGAGCGCGGCGGTCGCGGAAGGCGTAGACGCGGCCACGAATGACGGCGTTACGAGCGCGGTACCAGTGCTTGCTGTTGGTACCGAAATAACCCCGGGCTTCCTTCAGAAGCTTTTTGCGGGCCTGAGTACGAGCTGAACCTTTACGAACGCGTGGCATACTTCAACACTCCCTCGCGTGAACGGGGCGGGCCGCTTTCGCGGTTGATCCCGACTTGGCTCCCGGCATGCGGAATTGATTTCGCAGCGCGACATGCACTGCGAGATGAAAGACTGTGCACTACTTCTTGGCACCGGCGGACGCGGCGGTGGCCTTGGCGGCCTTGCGCTGAGCGGGCGACGGGCTGCGACGGATGGCAGCGCGCGACTGCGTGCGACCACGCAGGCGGCGGAAGAGGAGCCGCTGCAGCTTCTTGCCGTCAGCCGTGCTCATGTAGGGGTCCTTACGCATCTGACGCAGGCGCTTACCGCCCTTGCCTGAACGAAGGTGCTTGTGGCCGGAGGTCTTGTGACGCACCATGCCGGTCTTGCTGATACGGATCCGCTTGAGCAGACCCTTGTGGCTCTTGTTCTTGCCCATTGCCAAAACTCCGACCCCCAATCGTGGTCGGAAAGCTCTCCGAACCGAGAAGGGTCGAGATATTAGGCGGCCCAGTGAGTGCAGACAATGTTTGGGAAGAGGATGGGAGAGGGCCTGATTTGGGCTATTCTTAGGCCGAAACGTGTCATGATCGGTTTTTGTGAGGATTTTGCGCTCACCCGATGCGGCACAACGTGAAGATCTTTTCGTAGGAGGCGTCAGTGCAAGAGACTGGAACGAACCGAGTCCCAGGAAGAGCCCTTTTTGTCGCCGCCACATGGGTGCTGGTGCTCTTCAGCACGATCCACATGATTCCGATGTTTGCCGATTTGTTCGGCTCACCCACGCAACCGCTCGAGATTGAGGCCAAGCGTGCCATGGCGGCCGTCACCGTGGACTTGGGCCCCTTTCATACGCATTGGGGCAAACTGAATCAGTTGCTGAGCGCCAGTTATTCCGCACTCTTGTACTTTGTCGCGGCAGTCAACTTTGTCACCGTCGGCGCGGCGGCCGCCCATGGAAAGTTGCGGTCGCTCGCGCTCGTTAATGCGATCTTCGCGGCGATACTGCTGGCGATCTGCCTTGCGTTCAGCTTTCCCCCACCGGCAGTGTTCTCGCTGCTGGCGTTGGTCCTGTTTGGGTGGTCGGCGGCGAAGGCGAGATGATCACTTCTTGGTCGTGTGCTGATCAAACAGGATCGGGTTGCCATCAGGATCGGTGACGACGAAGTACGCAGGGCCGGCGGCCGGTGCCTTGGAGTCGATGGGCGCGGTTGGCGTGATTCCCTTGGCAATCAAGCTCTTCTGCAAGTCGCGGACATCGGTGAACTCCGGCAAGGTGTTGCAGGCACGATCCCAGCCGGGGTTGAAAGTGAGCATGTTTTTCTCGAACATGCCTTGGAAGAGGCCGATGGTTGAGGTGGGGTTCTGCATGATCGCGTACCCCTTTCCATCGCCGCCGACCATTTGGAATCCGAGTTTTTCGTAGAACTCGCGCGACGCGGCGAGATTTTTGACGTTGAGGGAAACCGAGAAATTTCCAAGATCCATGGTTGCGCCTTTTGCATTGGGTGATGGGGTGGCTACTGGAGGATTCGAAGAAGATGAGGATGCACAGCCGTAGAGACTGACGGCGACGACACTGAGGGCCAATAGTGCGGGTATCGGGCGAGAATGTGGCATGTTCATCTCCAGAGGACTGTGAATGCGCGAATACGGGGAACAAGCAGTACGGCGCAGTCATCGCAAGGGTACCTGAAATGCGGCGTCTGATGGGACCTTGGCCGCCAGCGTAATTCAGTTAGCCATGAACAGACCGTCTGGCGCACTGAGGGATATGGCTATCGCATTCGCAATACTGTCGACCTTGGCTGGCCTTTTTGCCTCATTTCTGATGACCGTACTCCTTTTTGCCAGCGCACCAAACAGCTCTCCGGAACAATGGGCTCAGATCCGCAACTGGTTGATCGCGGTCGCGGCGGCGGCGCTGGTGGGTGTCGCGGGGTCGGTGTGGTTGCTGATCGTCAAGAAGCCGTGGCATGCCTGCGGAGTGGGCGGCTTTCCGGTGCTGTTTTCACTGATTGCGTTTGTCGTGATCTGGAACACGCAGAAGTAATTCTGACGCGGCGGTCGGGTAGCCAGCACGCACGCAAAGAACGCACTGAGAACATGATGCCATACGTTGCCGCCATTTCGTCGATTCTGCTGAGTGGGCTGGCCTCACTGTTCATGATCACGATGCTGTGCATGGGCGGAGCCAACAGCTCGCCTGAACAGATCCGGCAACTCAAGTTCTGGATCATCAGCATCATCACCGTCGGGTTGCTGTGCCTGATCGGATCGATCTGGACCATGGTGATGAAGCGTGCCTGGATCGCCACCGGCATAGGCCTCGCGCCGGTGCTCGTCTGCATCTGCGCCTTCATCGGCATTTGGAGGATGGGGCGATGAATGCGCCCTTGCCAACACTCAGGAAGCGGAGTAAGTCCATGATGGACATCGTGATGAAAGTCATCTTCGTGGGTGGAGCGCTGGGGCTGGGCTTGATGCTCCTCATCGTCGGGGTGCGTGAATTCATCCTGCAACGCCAGACGCTCTCCGGTGTGGTGCCCATCGAAGCAGTCATCGTCTCGGCCGAAGTGATCAAGTCGGTCTCTGCGGATAGTGATCCGCGTCTGATGCGCAGCACCAGCACCACGAGTTTCTCGCCTGAGGTCAAATTCCGCTACACCATCGACGGCAAGGGCTACGAGAGCGACATGCTCCGCCCCACCGTCATCGTGCGTGGATATGCCAGCGACGATGCCGCCAGGGAAGAGATCGCGGCATTCGTTCCCGGCTCTGTCGTACAGGCGTTCGTGAATCCTGAATTGCCTTCGCGCGGGTTCCTGATCGCCGAGCGTTCATCGGCCCCCGTGGTGTTCATGATCGTCGGCGCGGTGCTCATGCCCATCGCCGGAGTTCTCTTCAAGTTCCTGTAATCGACCCAAAATTCCAGTACAGAATCACAATGAGGTATGTCATGTCTGCTGAAACAACCAACGCAGGTTCAAGTGTCACTATGAATGATCCAATTTCTATGTCCACCTGGAACGTCCCCGCCTCGCGAGCCGAGCTTGGCTTCAAGATCGCCGTTCCCGAAGGATTCGTCAACGCGGACCTACCGGGTGAAGAAATCGACTTTGAGAATCCCACTCAATCTGCACCTCTTGCACTCTTTGCCTCGCCGGTTGCGTTGGCGATCATCGCCGTTGCGGGGCGCCCGGCATACGAAACCGGCAGCGTCTTGCAGTGGATGTATTACCTTACCGAGCACTTTGACATTCAAGTCGAATCGGTGAAAGTCGGCCGCATCGGCATGCACCAGGAGCATCCGGCCCTCATCATGAGCGCCACGCAGGTGCAGGATGGGCAGAAACTCCGGTTTGCTATGGTGGCGTTTGAAGATGGTGGGCGGCTGGTGACAGCGCACGGCATGTGCCCTGAAGAGCTCTGGCCCAGCTTTGGCAGAGCTTTGACCATCGCCGTGCAGTCGATCACACTGGCTGCGCCCAAGGGCAGTACTTACGACTTGGATTCGATGACCGCCCCCGGTTGGCGCAAGATCTCGCCCGAGGAGCACAAGAAGGAAATGGCCAAGTATGCCAAAGAGCGTGAAGCCGCTCGCGCCCCGGCAATTGAGAAGGCCTCGAAACTGCTTGCGCAGAATCTCTTTGACGAAGCGGAGCGAGAGATCATGAAAGTGGATTCGAACATCGAGGGAAATGTGGCGATCGCGCGGATGTATGAATCGCAATTGCGTTCGCTGGTGAGTTCGGGAAAGCACAAGAAGGATCGCGAACACGCCAGTGTGCTTTTCCGGCGCTCGCTGGCATGGGCCCAGTCGTGCTATCCCGAGCCCCACACCGAGGTGGAGGCCGAAGATTACGAACAAGGTCGTACCGAAGATCGGGCTCGCCTCGTGAAGATCCTGGGCTGGGACCCGGATGCGGAGTGAGTCACTCACAGCACTTCGTAGAGCTCGACAGGCATGCCATCGGGGTCTTTGAAGAATGTGAAGCGGAGATTGGTGTATTCGTCGATGCGGATCGGTTCGGCGGCGATGTCGTGCGCCTTGAGATGAGCGATCGCGACATCCAGATTTTTGACACTCAGCGCCAGGTGCCGCAAACCGCAGGCCTCGGGATTGGTCAGGCGGGATGGCGGATTGGGAAACGAGAAGATTTCCAGTTCGACCCCGTCCGCAACCCGAAGGTTGAGCTTATGTGATTGACGCTCAGTGCGGTAGTGTTCGGAGACAATCGCAAGCCCCAGCACCTCGACATAGAAGCGACGTGAGATTGGATAGTTTGAACAGATGATGGCAATGTGGTGGATGCCTTGAAACATGCGTTCCTCCCGCAGAAGCGTCCCCGAGAATAGAGGGAAACTGGATCATTGAAATTCTGGGAACCGACTGAAGCCGTGTGCACTCCAAGTTTGAGATGCCTGCATTTTGGGCATGTGAACCCTGGAGTCTGAACATGGGCAATTGGCTCACACACAAGAGATGGTCGCCATACGTGGTCGGAACCGGCATCGGAATATTGAGCTGGTGCACGTTCTATTTCATGGAGAAGGCACTGGGAACCAGTACGTCGTTCGTCGGCGCGGCGGGTGCAGGTGTGTGCGCCCTCGCGCCCGAACGCGTGGCCGCGAACGCATACTACCTGAAGGAATATGGAGCAAAATCCGGATCGGGATTTCGCCCCGTCTTTGACTGGCAGATGGCACTGGATTTCGCGCTGATTCTGGGGGCGTTCCTTGCCGCGTGGCTCAGCGGCACATTCGCGACTTCCCGCGTGCCGACTCTGTGGGCATCGAGATTCGGCCCCTCGGTCGTGAAGCGTTATGCCGCGGCGTTCATGGGCGGTTTCATCCTGATCTTTGGAGCGCGGATGGCAGGCGGATGCACGAGCGGGCACGGCATCTCCGGCGGACTGCAGCTTGCTGTCTCAAGCTGGACATTCTTCATCAGCATGTTTGCTTCGGGCGTTGTGATGGCGGGACTGCTGTTTGGATTTGGAGCTTCTCGGGAGGTGTCGAATGTTTGAGCATTTCTTTGCTGATCCGCAGACTTTACTGCTGGGAGCACTCACTGGAACAGTATTTGGGTTCCTGCTGCAGAAGGGTGGCGTCACGCAATACAACGTGATCGTGAATCAGTTCCGATTCAGGGATTTCACGGTGCTGAAGACCATGCTGACCGCGATCGTGGTCGGAGCAATTGGTATTTACACCATGCTGCAACTGGGGATGATCAAGGGTCTGAGCGTGAAGGGAACGGAACTGGCGATGAACGCCGGCGGCGGTGCGATCTTTGGTGTGGGAATGGTCTTGCTTGGCTACTGCCCAGGCACTGCGCTGGCAGCATTAGGTCAGGGTTCGCGCGATGCAGGCGTGGGTATCTTGGGTGCTCTGGTCGGGGCTGGTGTGTACGCCGAGGTGTATCCGATACTGGCGAGAACACTGGAACCCATCGGTAAATTCGGAAAGATCACACTCGCGGACGCGATGCACGTTTCACCCTGGGTGCTGATCTTCGCGCTCGCGGTTTTTGCTGTCGGGCTTTTCGTCGTGTTGGAGAAACGAGAGAAGGTGTCGGCAACGCCTTGACAGCACTCTCGGAAGATCTGGCCGCAGACAAGGCACGAAGGATGGCTGCTCGCAACTTGGTGGGCAGCTTTCCTTCTGCCAGACGAGCACAAGCTGTTTGAGCAAGGTCGAGCTCTGCAAAGACGGATTGGCAACGTTCACAGACCACTCGCTGCGGAATCGGAAAGCCCCGCCCCTGATCCATGGCATCGAGCTTTGCACGAAGCAGGTCGAGACAGACCTGCTTTTCATACACAGGTTGCTTGGCTGCCCGTTTGGGAATGCTGCGCTTGCGCATCAAGGCCTGACGCAACATCAACCGAGCACGATGAACCCTGGTCTTTACGGTCTCAGGTCGAATGTTGAGGGCTTCCCCCACTTCATCAAGCGAAAGCTCCAGCATTTCCTTCAGCACCAAGGGGACACGGAAATTCTCAGGCAATTGCAGAATGGCCTGGTGGACCGCCTCGGCTGATTCGTTCTGAATCGCCGCTCGAATCGGGCTGGCGCCTTCTTCGGATATCGGGATGTCAAGGTTGGTGGTCTCTTTCCAAGGGAGCAACTGAGATGCTGCGGGCATGCGGCGATGATGCCGCGATTTCCGCTTCATGCGGGCACGACAAGATCGAGCAGCGATGGTGTACAGCCACGTACCGGGACTGGCATCTCCCCTGTACGTATGCCACTTGCGGAACGCCTGAAGAAACACATCCTGAACCAAATCCTGGGCGTCTGCTGCGTTGCCACAAAGGCGGGCTCCCAGCGCATACAGCCGGGGCCCGAAGCGCTCCACCAAGACTGGAATTGCATCGGCAGCGGCGGTGTCGGGTGTGGGCAGGATCACATGAGCATCTGGAGCAGGCACGGCCATCGCCGCAGTTTATGCGAACTGGACTTACGTCAATCGCACAGAAGCCAACTGCAAAGCCAATTCCTACCGTTATCGCATGACGACTCCTGACATGGCCCAACGCATCGCCCAGTTTGAGAACATGGTCGCGGCAGACCCGACCAACGACATGGCCCACTTTTCGCTTGGCGGGGCGTATACCCAAGTGGCCCGGTATGCCGATGCAGCCAACGCGTATCTCAAATGCGTGGAGATCAACCCCAAATTCAGCAAGGCGTATCAGTTGGCTGGGCAGGCGCTGATTTCGGCGGGTGAGCCGGATCGCGCTGCGGAAGTGTTGACAGCCGGGTTCACTTCGGCAGCGGCACTGGGTGATCGCATGCCGCAGAAAGCGATGGGTGAACTGCTGACCAAGATCGGCAAGCCCCTTCCCCAGGTGGCGTCGGCCTCTGGCGCGATGCCGCCCGGTACATTCGTAGATGCCGCGTCGGGCAAGGGCGGTACCAAGATGGCGAGGCCGCCCTTCAAGGGACCGGTGGGCAACTGGATCTTCGAGAACATCACGCAGGAGTCGTTCGATGAGTGGATCCGCCAAGGCACCAAGGTGATCAACGAACTGCGGCTGGACTTGTCTCGAGAAGATCATGCCGAGACGTACGACAAGTACATGTATGAGCACTTGGGGATTGATGAGGCGTTGCTGGCGAAGTTGAAGGGCGAAAGCACTGGGCATTAGGCACCGAGTTTGAGGATTTTTGCATGGATGACGAGTGACCACCCGTACGCGAGGCGTATTGGGGATGGTTGAGTTGTCTGCGCGAGGCAACGGAGAGCGTGTCAGGGGGGTTCGCGGGGGCGAATTGAAGAGGGTGTCGAGGGGGAGGGAGTGATGTCACAGGTCTGTGCGTCGAGAGACTGTGTCGAGTGT
>CAYTYD010000080.1:0-7063 GCA_964441555.1 uncultured Phycisphaeraceae bacterium
ATCGTCATGAACGCGATCGACAACGATCGCACACGACGATACGACTCCGCGGGTTCCATGGCCGCAGACCTCCAGCGGTATCTCTCGGGGCACGCGATCGAAGCCGCGCCGCCGAACGCAACATACAGGGTTCAGAAGTTCGTGCGCCGCCATCGCATCGCCGTGACATTTGCAGCGAGCATGCTGGCCCTGCTCGTCGTCGGATTGATCGGGACTTCGTATGGCATGTTCCGGGCCCTTGACGCCGAACGAGGCGAGCGCATCGAACGTGGCAAGGCCGAAGACGCCAGGTCTGCAGAAAAGCAGCAGCGCGAAATCGCCGAGAAGCGATCTATCGAATCAGAATGGGAGTCCTATGTCGCGAACATCGGAGCCGCGAACTCGGCCGCGGCGACCGGCGAAACCGCACGCGGATTGGCCTGCCTCGCGGCGTGCCCGGCGCATCTCCGAGGGTGGGAATGGAGATACCTGAGTTCGCACTTCGATTCAAGCCTGCACACGTACGCCGCTGCGAACTATCCGGGCACCTCCACCGCCGATGTCGACTGCAGCCCGGACGGCGCTTGGCTGGTGACTCCCTGGAATGGAGATGGATCACGTGGCGGATGGGGCGCGCGAATCGCTGCCAGAGCAACATTCGCGGAACACCGCATTCTTCGCGGGCACGACAACCGTGTCGTCTCCGCACGATTCAGCCCTGACGGCACGCGCGTCGTAACGGCTTCGGCGGATGCCACCGCACGTGTGTTCGAGATCGAATCTGGAAAAACCGTCTCGGTAATGCGCGGGCACACCGAGGCGCTCAGGTGCGCAGTATTCTCATCCGACGGTCGAACGGTCATCACCGTGGCGTCCGACCTTTCGGTCCGCACTTGGGACGCCGCGTCGGGAGCTCAACTCACCAACTTCGTGGGAGGCGCCACGCCTTACTCCGCAGTACCGATCCCCGGTTCGTCGCACCTGCTCCTCGCGCAAGGGTTTGATGAGCCGCGGATTCTGGACCCGGCGGCGAATGCGCTTGTCCCGACGCAGCTCCCTAAGCCGGTTCAATACGAAGGTCTGTCGGTGCTCGCCGCACCCAGTGCAGATGGGAAGAGCATCGCCGCAGCGCTCAAGCGGGAGTACATCCGCATTTTTGATCTCGATTCCGGACGCGGCGGCGTTGCGATGTGGGGGCACTGGCGCCTGATCACCTCGCTCCGGTTCAGTCCCGATGGCACGAGGCTGTTCTCTGCATCGCATGACGGCACGGCCCGCATGTGGGAGACCGCCACCGGAGAGCAACTCTCGCTCTTTGCGGGGCATTTGGGTCCGGTCGTCGCCGCCGCCTTGAATCCTGACGCGTCGCGGCTGTACACCGCATCGGAGGACGGCACGGTGCGCGAGTGGGATGCCTCCGTTTTTCCGGCGCGATCGTTTGTCCAGAATTTGAGCGAGCACTCGTTCAATAGCATCCGGTTCAGCCCAGACGGAACGCGGTTCGTGACATCGTCCTACGACGGGTTTGTCCGGGTCTGGGACGCCGCGACCTGCCGCCCGATAACGGAACACAGCGGTGCGGACCGCGGCGTAACACGGGCAATCTTCACCCCAGACGGCCTGTGCGTGATTTCGTGCGACCACACCAACACAGCCCACGTTTTCGATGCCGCGACGGGAGAGACAATTCACGTGCTCGCCGCCGACGGAGCCACGGTCAACGCAGTCGCAGTCAGCCCTAGTGGCACGCGCATCGCTGCCGCGTGTAGCGACAACAAGGTGCGGCTCTGGAATTCAAACAGCGGCGAACTCATCGCCACGATGCCCACGAGGAAGCCTGCGGCAACGCTTGCGTTCTCCCGGGATAGTTCTGCACTCCTGGCTCCGACCGACGACGCCGGAATGCAGCGCTGGAACGCGGCAGACGGAGCAGTGCTCCCCGATGGCATTTCCGGCACTGGAGGGTCACGGTTCATCGAGTTCGCACCCAACGGATGGATGCTCACCGGCGGGGAGAATGGCGTATCGAGCGTCTGGGAAGTCACTTCCGACGCCGCGTCAGGGCGCCGGCTCGCCCTGCTGAAGGGACACGGCGGTCCAATATTTGACGGCGGGTTTACTGCGGATTCATCGCGTGTAGCAACCACCGGTCGCGACGGAACGGTGCGCGTGTGGGATTCAGCGTCGGGTCGAGAACTTTTGACACTTCGTCCGCGTACCGCATTTCTCTATTCCGTGGCGTTTCGCCCAAACGGTGAGACGCTCATCGTCAGTGGTGACAGCCCGCTTCTGCAGCTATTCAACGCGCCCGGAACCGGTTCGGCATTTCCGCCGCAGTCGGCGCCCGCCGGAACATCGGATACGCCACCAAGCCCTCCGGGTACACGGCACCCCTCCGGCACATAGACTAATTCGTTGCCGCACGTATCGTGATTCAGTTCTCTTCCTGTTCGACAGCAAGAAGGTGCTGCGAGGAACGCTCCGATTCTCTCTCGACAAATCACTTTCAACGACCTATTCGTCGCGGCGTCGTTCACTCCCGAGGGATCCATGTTGCTGACCTCAAGTGCGAATGGACGTGCACGCACCCGGCATTCGACGCCATGATCGTGATCGACTGGAGCGGATTCAGCGTGCACGCTTCGCCTCTTCTCTGAGCCGCTGAACTGGCGACCTTTCGCTTGCCAATCCACCGACACTACGATTACTCTCGCGTCGTCTCGTCAAGGCCAGATCCTTTCAAAGCACGTTTTCCTGAGCACCGCCATTCTGGCGAGGAGCACACTTGGCTTTTCAGCACCAACACGCATTCGACCTGATACGCGGCGAACTTCAGAACACCGCGCGATGCTCGATTGCGGGCGGCATCGCGATGCTGTGGTGCGGATTGATGAGCGGATGCGTTTGTTCTACGGCTCAGCCACGGATAGTGGCCGAGTTACCGCAATACAGCGAAGGGATTGTTTTTGACACCAAGGGAATCGCCTTCGTGTCGATACTGAGCAAAGAATCGGTGTATGCCATCGACGATTCACATCGCCCAACCATCTGGTATCGCACAAAGGAACCCAATGGCCACAAGATGCTGCCGGATGGGACACACCTGATTGCAGCTCGCGGCGGAATTCATCGCGTAAATCAGCATGGTGATTTGATTGAGGTTCTCGCCCCACAACTGAGCACACCGAACGACCTTGCGCCGGACGGGGACGGAGGCGTATATGTGACGGTGCCTGCCGAGTCGGCGCAGGATCGCGAAGCCAAAGGCAGCGGCGTGTATTACCTGAATTCTCGCAGCCAAGTGCTGAAGGTGGCGAGTGAGTTCTGCTATCCGAATGGGATCGTGGTGCGTGCAGATGGCAAATCGTTGCTCGTCGACGATAGTTGCAATCGTCGCATCTATGAGTTTCAGATCGCATCGCCGGGAGTGCTGACGGATCGCCGTGTGTGGGCCGAGATACCTCACCAGGGGTCTGTACCCGACGGGATGACGCAGGATCGACTGGGTCGTGTGTACATGGCGGATTACGGAAGGGGTGTGGTGGTGGGCTTTGATGAAGCCGGCCAGACCGTGCGTGAGTACACGACCGGACTGGACCACGCTAGCAATGTGGCGTTCGGCGGCGAGGATTACACCGATCTGTTTGTGACCGGATCGGTGGGAGATGGGGAAGGTTCTGGGCGGTTGGTGGTGCTGCCGCTAAAGGTGGCGATACCTCGCGTCGAAGCGCCGCCCGCATCAACTCCAGGACGTTGAATCACGGTGGCCTATGTGTTTGAGGCAATCCGGTTGGTATGTACCTGGCCCGGCGCAGGAATCACGCGACGCGACACAATTCAATACACTGTGTCCGCATGCATCCAAATTCAATTGGGCCATACACGATTGAACGCGAACTCGGCCGGGGGGGCATGGGGCAGGTGTTTCTCGCTCGCGATACGCGGCTGGATCGGCTGGTGGCGATCAAGGCATTACCAGAGCACCTAGCACAGGATCAGGATCGCCTTTCTCGATTTCAACGTGAGGCCAAGGTGCTGGCCTCACTCAACCATCCCGGGATCGGCGCGATCTTTGGATTGGAAGAGGTAAGCGGGCACCACTATCTGATTCTGGAGTACATCGACGGGCAGACACTCGCGGAACGATTGGAAGAAGGAGCCATCGGAATTGAGGAGTCTCTGCCGCTGGCACGACAGATCGCGGATGCCTTAGAAGCGGCACACGACAAAGGCGTGGTGCATCGCGATCTGAAGCCAGCAAACATCATGATCACCGACGAAGGCGCGGTCAAGGTGCTGGACTTTGGCTTGGCGCGCACAGAAGCAGGAGCGCCAACTTCGACGATCGCTCAGGTCAGTGCAGATTCGCCGACATTGACCTCGCCAGTACGAGTCAACTCCCCCACTATTCCCGGAGTCATTTTGGGCACGGCGGGTTATATGTCTCCCGAGCAGGCGCGGGGGAAAGCGGTTGACAAACGCTCGGACATCTTCTCATTTGGCTGCGTGCTGTATGAAATGTTGACTGGTGCGGGGCCATTTGGCGGCGAGACCGTGACGGATTCGATCGGGGCGATTCTGCATCGCGAGCCGGAGTGGAAATTGATTCCACCTCATGCCCCGGCACGCGTAAGAGAATTGCTGGCCGCGTGCCTGACCAAAGACCGGCGGAATCGACTCCACGACATCGGCGATGCGCGGCTGGAGTTGGAGCGCGCGATTGCGGGGAAGGAGTGGGCTTCGACTGCGGCTGCGGCGAGTGCGGAGACGCAATCCAAACGCACGACAATCATCGCCGCGTCCGCTGTGGCACTCGCTGCCGGCGGCGCGATCGGATGGATCGTTGCTGGGCAGCGATCGCGGCCTGCACCAGCGGCAGCGAAGCAGACGTTTCATGTTTCGGCGACGTTACCCAGTACGCCGCGGTTCAACCGGCTGGCCGCGATTTCGCCCGATGCGACATTCGTGGTGTATTCAGCATGGCCAGAGTTGGAAAGCGACAGCGACAAGCCGACGGGCGTATTGGTCATGCGGCGACTTGACCGTAACGAAACTCTGGTTGTGGAGGGAACCGAAGGAGCCAGAAATGCCGCGATGTCGCCGGACGGGCGATGGGTGGCGTACGCCTGCGCCAGGGACCATGCGGGGACCAAATTCACTCTGAAAAAGTTCGCACTGGAGAATGGTCGCCCGTCGGGCAAGCCGCAAACCGTGTGCGATCTTGCCAATAGCACATCGTTCAGCGTGGGCTGGGCTTCGGATCGTGAAATCGTGTATTCGACTGACCTTGATGCGACGGTTTTCGCCATCGCCGCATCGGGGGGCGAGCCGCGGATTGTGGTGAAGGACGAATCCACAGAGAATATTGAGGGATGGGATGGATTCCGCCCGCTGGTGACAGGCCAATCGCTTCTGGCCACGCACATTCAACTGGTCAACGAGAAGATCAAGGTGAATGTCGAGGTGATCGAGTTGGCCACGGGAAAGCGAACGGTGGTGATCCCCGGCGCGGGGTCGCCTCAGATTGTGTCGGAAGCGAAGGATGGGGAGAAGCTCCTGGTGGCCACGCGGACCGACTTGAGCGGCTTGTTTGCGGTCCGATTTGATTCGAGCACGCTGAAAACCATCGGAGAACCGTTCACGGTGTGGAATGGAAACACGTTGAATGGGCTCGACATATCGCCCAGCGGCACGCTGGCGATGACGACCCAGCCGACCAATTCAAACAGTCGGCGCTTGGCCGTGCTGGATGACAAGGGACTGCCGCAATCGATCGCGGGCACTCCCCGCGCGTTTGCCAGCATCGCGATTTCTCCGGATGGTGGACGAGTCTTGTTTCGGCTGGACAGCACCACTCCCGACGAATTGCAATCCGAAGTGTGGGTGCAGGATCTGACACGGCGGTCAGCGACGCGCATTCCAATCCTGGGTTTTGTCGATGGCTTGGTGTGGAGCAATGACGGGCAGCGTATTGCCTATGGCTCATTCAACACCGATGAATTTTCAATCTGGGAGCGACCCGCGACTCCCTCGGGAAGTGCTGTGAAGATGCACTCGATCGCGGTGTCTCAGCAGTTATTCTCGATGCCCCTCGCGTGGTCGCCCGATGGCAGAATTCTGGCGATCCAGCAGACGGACGTCAGGACGAGCAAGAGCGATGTACTGATGATCGAGCAGGTTCAGGAGGCGGGAGAGACCAAATGGAAGGCGATGCCGTACCTGAACTCCCCTGCTGATGAGCATGCTCTGCGATTTTCGCCGGATGGAAAGTGGGTGGTCTTCTGCTCGGTGGAATCCGGAAGGCACGAGTTGTATGTGCAGCGTTTCACCGGCGCAACATCTGGGACCAAGGATGCCGCAGGCGGGAGAGTGCAGATCTCAACGACCGGCCACGATGGCGTCGTGTGGTGGAGCCGTGATGGCAAAGAGATACGCTTCATCGATGGCGACAAAAACGTTGTGAGTGTGGAAGTGAAGACCGAACCGGTCTTCAGCACATCGGTGCCGAAGGTTCTGTACACGTTCAAGGATCTCAAGGCCCGAAGTTTCTCTTGGACCCCGGAAGGACAATTAATGGTCGTTCTTCCCGGAGAGAATGACGAGATCTCAAAGATCGATCTGATTGTGAACTTTGCCGACGAGGTGAAAGCCAAAATGCCGGCTCGCAACTGATAGATTCCCTCTAGATCATGTCACTGGCACCCCGAGGGCTCAGGATTTGCGATTCAGCATGGTGGTTCGTTTCCACTCATCTTTTTTCTTTGCTGCTTCCGCGGCAGAGGGAGCATCGGGATGATCCTCGGCCAGGTACATCAGCGTGGTGTTGCCTATGCGGACCTTGTCTCCATCGAGAAGTGGCGTGTCGATGACGATCTGCTTGTTATTCACAAAGACCCCGTGGGCACTGCGGTAATCGCCTGCGACGTGTCTGTTGAACTGGGGATCAAACCGGACCTGCAGATGTTTGCGTGAAACCAGGGGGTCAAGAATCTGAAAAGTGCAACTGTCGTCACGCCCGATGGAAATCATCGCATCCGAAATGGGAATGAGACGCCCCAGATCAACCCCTTCGACAATCACGAGT
>CAYTYD010000080.1:7073-12608 GCA_964441555.1 uncultured Phycisphaeraceae bacterium
TCCTGGAAAGTGTAAGCGAGTGCAGGTCTTCGGCGTACAGACAATCCTGTCTGTCGATTGACCGGGCAAGCTGACGAGAAACACAGCCCATGGTTCTTCAGGCCGAGCGGCGGCAGTTGTCACGTCTTGGTAACTCGCAATATACCAACAGTCAATTTGCGAACAGCTCGGCTGCTAAAACGATACCTTGAACCGGCCGCCACCCACCGAGCGTTCACCGCACTCGCCACGGACCACGCAAACACGGAGCATCACCATGAACTTGATCACTTTGGCACTCATCATCGGATATGGGTTTGCAAACATGGCGGCATCCGCTCAGCAGCCAGCGCCTCAGCTCGCAGCAGATGAGCCGGCGCGGGTCGACACAGCCGCCAATCCCGACCTCTATTTCACGCCGACCGGAGCCAAATCCACTTCGTACATGCCTCGTGTGATCATCCGCAATATCCGAGAGGATCGCGCCGGAAACATCTGGTTCGCGACATTTGGAGGGCCCATTCGATATGACGGCAAGACCTTCACCAACTTCGGTGAGGAAGTCGGCATCAACAAACGACGAATCTTCTCTCTCACCGTGGATCGGACTGGTTCACTCTGGTTCGGCTCCATCACCGGCGGTGCGTCTCGTTATGACGGGAAGTCCTTCACAAAGTTCACAGACAAGCAGGGGCTCGGCAACAACGATGTATCGTGGATCTTTGAGGATCGCGACGGCAACATCTGGTTCGCCACTGGCAATGGTGCTACCCGATACGACGGTAAGACTTTGACCAACTTCACCACCAAGGATGGGCTCATCCACAACTCGGTCTATGCCATCGCGCAGGACGCCTCGGGCACCATCTGGTTTGGAACCCAAGGCGGCGTTTGTTCATACGACGGCAAGTCCTTCTCGAATCTCGCCGACAAAGTTGGAGGATCGTT
Organism: uncultured Phycisphaeraceae bacterium; assembly: GCA_964441555.1. Lineage (GTDB taxonomy): Bacteria > Planctomycetota > Phycisphaerae > Phycisphaerales > UBA1924 > F1-120-MAGs238. The sequence goes on from CAYTYD010000080.1 coordinate 8,001, forward strand.
TGTCAACATCCGCTCGATCGTCGTCGATCCCTCCGGTGCTGTCTGGTTCGGCGGACAGGAGGGGGCATATCGCTACGACGGAAAAACGTTACAGACATTTACCGCAAATGCGGGTCTGCTTGATGACTTCGTTGGCTCGATGATTGTTGATCGCAGCGGCAACATCTGGTTCGGGCATCCCGGTCGCTTCGGCGACGAAAGTCGCGGCGGAGCCAGCCGGTACGACGGCAAGTCATTCAAGCACTTCACCAAGAAAGATGGCCTTGCCAGCGCCACCGTCTATTGCATGCTCGAAGACACATCCGGCAATATCTGGTTCGGCAGTGTGGATGCCGGTGCCTGCCGCTACGACGGCAAATCCTTCACCAAGTTCTCGCCTGAATTGCAAGAGCCACACCCTGCGGCAGTTCATCCAAAGTGATTCACATATGCTGCCACGTGTATTTCTGCTCGCAAAAGCAATCATCCGAACATAAATAGAGTGTTGAGCGCGAACAGATGACGGCGCAAGCACGAATGAAGCGGCTTTTCCCCTCAGAGGTCTGGGTAGCTTTCGGACTGTCAGCGATTTCAATCCTCATCCATCTGATGATCCCCGGGAGCAAAGCCACGATCTCTTCGCGGTGCTGCTCGGAGCACTCGGAGGCGTCTACCTCGGCGGTGCGCTACGAGGCAGTAATCGAACCGACATCGCTGTCACTTCGATCGGTGCTGTGATGTGCCTTGCACTCGCAACCGCAGCCATACGCGGACCGGAATGGCTCACCGGCACCGGACTATTGCTGCACGCCGTCTGGGACTGGATGCACCACGTCATCAAAAAAAAGATACCGTGGGCAGGTGGTGGCCACCCTTCTGTGCCATCTACGACGTCGTTGTCGGCGGATACCTACTCGCCGCACACTTCGTGTCCACGGCACACTAACGCGATCTGTCACGTCTACACGTCGATCAACTCACTGATTGTTGATCGTCACACCCGCAAAATCGTCCGTGCGGAACGGAGTTAGCGGCAGGCCCGCGCTCGAGTACATATTGCAGTTCGGATTGTCCGCCCACGCATAGCGCACCGCAACCGGATCGGTCACCTGATCGCTTTGCACTTCGATCCGTCCATCCGCAAGAATCGTCGCCTTTGCCGCAACAAACTTCTTGTTCGCTCCGGCAATCGTGAACCCGATCGGAACATTGACATCAAACGGACGCCAGTCTTTGTTGCTCGCCACCTGTTCAAAGGAAAGAACAATCTTGTTCCCCTGCTTCTCCATCGACTTGTACAGCGGGCTGCGGCACACGATCCCCGGTGTCTTGTAAGTCTCCACCAAAGCCCACCGCGCCAGCCGCTTCCCCACATCCTGTTTGTTCATCGGATGAATATCTTTTCCCTCGCCCAGATCGATGATCACTGCCTCGCCCGTATTGGGCAACGCCTTCATCGTCATCGTCTGGGCCTCGCGCAATTCAGCCCACGCACTCTCCGCTGGCTCTGGTTTCTCGGCCATGAAATCCGCCAGCTGCACCCAGTAAAATGGGAAATCGCCCACCCCCCACTCTTCCCGCCATGACCGAATCATGAACGGAAACAGCTCTCGATATTGGTACGCCCGACCCGCGTTCGTTTCCCCCTGATACCAGATCGCACCTCGAATCCCATACCCAATCGTCGGCGCCAGCACCCCCGCGTGAATGTTCCCCGGTCGACTGTTCCCCCTCAGCATTCCCTCCGGATTCGCGGGCTGCTGCGGCACCGGTTTCCCCTCCGCCTTGGCCTTGGCCGCGGCTTCCTTCCACTCCGCCATCGCCTTCTCATACCCCGCGGCACCCTCCTCAAACTTCACCCAGCGTTCATTCAGTGCCTTGAGCGGACCGTGCGCTGCCAACTTATCCCGACGCACCCACGCCTCGGCAGCACTGCCTCCCCACGCGTTGTTGATCAGTCCGATCGGCACGCCAAGCGTCTGATGAAGTTGCCGGCCAAAGAAGTACCCCACCGCAGAAAAGTCACCCACCGTCTCCGGCGAGCACGTCTTCCACTTGCCGTTGAAGTTCCACTGCGTTTCCTGCGTACCCACTTGCGGCAAAGAAATAATCCGAATCGCCGGAAATTTCGCCGCGGCCTTTTCAATGTCGGCGTCCCTCGATTGGTTCACTGACCACTGCATGTTCGATTGCCCAGCACACACCCACACCTCGCCGATCATCACATCGCTGAATGTGACTGTGTTTTTCCCTTTCACTGTCAGCGTGTGCGGCCCGCCATACTCCTTCACGGGATCAAGCAAAACCTCCCACACACCATCAGAGCCCGCGGCAACCGACTTCACCTGAGAGCCCAGCGTCACGCTCACCGCCTCACCCGGCTCCGCCTTCCCCCACACCTTGTTGCGAATCCCTTGCTGCAAAACCATGTGGTCGCCGAACATGTTGTTGAGCGAAACGTCTGCACAACACGGTTCGATGCCCGCGAAAGCAGGTGCCACAAGAAGAGCCAACAACCGTTGCATGGGATGCCGCATTTCACAGAACTCCTCGAATGCCAACCAACCTGCGCACAGCATACACGCTCGACGAAAACGAGCATGGTCAGCGACTGCAGCATTCGTGGCGGCAGGCAAGCTTGGTTGTGCTTTGCAGCGCACAGATTCGGCATAGTCCTGGTCCCGGCCCATCCCGCACACTTCTCCGCGAATACCCAACCGGGCTGCAATTCGCCAGCAACGCGGCAATCGGCGGCAAAACACTCACCCATCTCGATGTGACCGGTTCGCCGGACAAGCAAGCGGGTGCTGGACAATTCGTCGTCCCGCGGCGAACCCTCTCGCCTCAGAGTTCGCTTTCGCTGCCTGCTTACATCGGCGGACAATGGCCGCGTTCTATCTCGTGAGATGTGCACCGGACACCGCCCCGACAGGGTCACGGCTCAAACTTCTCAAACGCCCCTCCATTGAACTTGTACGCTCCGTGCCCCTGCGTCCCAAGCCAGAAACCATCGTTTCTGTCCTTATAGATCGCGTACACCCGGATGGGCTTTCCCTCATGCAGAACAGGGAAATGGGTCCACGAGGTTCCGTCGTATCGATAGACACCCCCGCCCAGAATTGCCAGCCAGAAGTCCCCGTCCTTGTCCCGCACCGCTGACATGAAGGTCGAGTATGGGTCGGCGCCGATGGCGACTCCGCGTTCTTTGCGAAAGCGTGAGGAGCTGGACTCGATCGCCGCATTCGAATCCTCGGCAAAACGATGCACACAATTGCTGAGCCAGAACTTGCCTTCCCTGTCCTCGACAATGGATCGCACTCCAAAGCTTCCGTTCTCGCCATGACCGACCCACGCGAAAGACCTCCCGTCAAAGCGGCAGGCGCCGAGAGTTGCCGTGCCAAACCACAGATGTCCTTTGCTGTCCTTGAAAATCGTGTAAACGTCGTAAGGGCTGTATTTGGCATTGGGAAACTTTGATCGCGGCAACGCGGCGAAGTGCGCATCACCTGCTTCGGTCTTGGGAAATTCCAGCCGGTGCAGCCAGGTACCGTCCCAGCGGTACACCACGCCAGAATCTTGCCCCCCCGGAAACCACAGATCATCCGCACTCAGTTTCCACTCGCTCTTGGACGAATCCAGGGCAGCCAACTTGGTGAACGTGCGGCCATTGAATTTGCTCACCCCTCCCGGTTCGCAGCACACGAAAATGTTTCCAAAGCCATCCTCCTGAATGCCGCGGATGTTGTCGCTGCTCAACCCCTGGGCGGTCGTAAATCGCGTCAGTTCCTTCCCGTCGTAGCGGTACACACCCTGCCCATCACTCCCGAACCAATATGCCGAGTCTTTGGCCTGAAAAACGATCCAGATGGCCCTGTCGAGTTTGGCAACGATTTCGCCCGCTGCGATCGGAGAGGCCCGACCGCTTGCAGACTCTCCCGATATGGGTGTGGCGGCCGTCTGACGCTGCGTGCAGGCGGGCAGGGTCGCGACGAGAACTAGGGCAAGCAGGGCTATGCGCATCATGAGCGCATGCTATCGGGCAGCGGACGGCATTCAGTCACTCGCTCGTAACAGTGAAAGCCCGGATGATCCGTCCGGCACCTTGTACCAAAGCCGCTGCGAACAAAAGAGAGTCAGGAGCGAAAGAACCCAGCAGGCGCAGTCCGCAGATTCCTTCTGTTCGTCTGATCACTTGCCCCACTGCTTCACAGCCGCGAAGCGACAATCGGTGAAATTCAATTGCGCCGCCCCGCAAAGCCACCCCGCAGCCCCCGTCCTTCGCCACGGATCAAACCTACGCGACCCGCATTCTCTCTGCGCTCGTCCGCTGTTGCCGGACAAGCTCGTCGCACATGATTGGCAAAACCCGCCTCAATCGACGGGTTTTCTCATTGAATCGGAGTGACCGTACACAAATAGCACTTTTCTTCAGAGGGCGTCAGCGTGTCGAATCAACCGCTCCTGCTCGCCTTGGTTCCACGCCCATCACGTGCCGCACCAGAAACTCCGCACGCCGGCGGCGTCCATAAGGGGTTTCGGCCGCGCCGTGGCCCGCGCCGGGGATCACCAGCAGGTCAAAGTCCTTGTCCGCCTTCACAAGCGCGTTGACCACCTGCATCGTCGAGGCCG
>CAYTYD010000081.1:0-12531 GCA_964441555.1 uncultured Phycisphaeraceae bacterium
ATCTGGCTTGGACGTGGCCCAGCAATGCTTGCGGCCGCCGCGGGGGTGGCTGCATTTGACTTCTGCTTTGTTCAGCCGCGCTGGAGCTTCGCTGTTTCGGATGTGCAATATCTGTTGACCTTTGCGGTCATGCTCGGGGTCGGACTGGTGATTGGCACGCTTACGGCACGAACTCGGTCGCAGGCCCTGAAAGCTTGGGATCGCGAGCGGCAAACGGCCGCGCTGTACGCGATCTCCCGCGAATTGGCTGCGGCGCAGGATTCGAAAGATGTCGCAGCCATCGCCGTTCGGCACGCTCACGACCTCTGCGGTGCGGACGCGGTAATTGCGGTTCCGGTGCGAGGGAAGGCCAAGCCCGCGCTGGATGTTCTCGCGTTCGCGGGATCGCCAGACTGGTTTGAGGACGTGCCCGGCAGAGAGCGAGGAGTCGCCCAGTGGGCGTTCGACCACGGTAAGCCTGCTGGACTCGGAACGCAGAAGCTCCCGGCGTCGGCGGGGTGGTACCTCCCGCTGGTCGGCACGAGCGGCAAGCTCGGCGTGCTTGGGCTCCGTCCCGTTATTGAAGATACGACAACCGCTGGCTTGGGCGGCTTCGAGCCTTCAAGCCTGATGTTGATTGATGCATTGACGAGTCAAATATCGTCAGCGCTGGAGCGAGTGTCACTTGCTGAGTCACAGCAAGCCGCCAAGCTCGAAGCCGAGCGCGAGCGACTGCGAAGCGCCTTGCTGAGTTCGGTTTCGCACGACCTGCGAACACCGCTGGCCAGCATCACTGGGGCCGCCAGCACACTGGAGCAAGCGGCAGGAGCGACTGGAGAAATCGGTGGCGGCCCCACTGACCAAGGATTAGATACTGGCACCAGAGTTTCACTGCTCCGCACCATTATCGACGAATCCTCGCGCCTCAACGACATCATCGCCAACCTCGTCTTCGCCACGCGGTTGGAGTCGGGCACCATCGCTCTGAACCGCGATTGGACCACGCTCGAAGAGATCATCGGCGTCGGTTTGGCTCGCCACCGCAAGGACTTGGCCTCGCGTCCCTTCCGCGTGAATCTGCCGACCGATATGCCGATGATTCGGGTGGATAATGCCATGCTGCCTCAAGTCGTGCACAATCTGATCGAGAACGCGCTCCGATATACGCCCGCCGGCACACCAATCTCGGTGAGCGCCTGGACGGCAGGCTCGCAGGTGATTACGAGAATCTCCGATGAAGGCCCGGGACTTTCCGACGACGAGACCGCCAAGGTCTTCCAGCGTTTTTATCGCGGACGCGCATCAAAGTCTTCCCCGGCAGCGGGTGGCACCATTCCTTCCAGCACCGGAATGGGACTCGGACTCACAATTTGCGAGGGCATCGTCCGCGCTCACGACGGCCGCATCTGGGCGGAGCCCAACACGCCACGCGGCGTCGCGTTCATGTTTTCGCTTCCTGTGGAGCAACCCCAACCTTCCATGCCGCGTGAGCTGACCGAGCCAATTCACACCGAAGGTGGTGCAGCATGAGCGAATCGCGCGCTACCCCTATGACGGCGATACCACCTTCCGGGCACGCTCCACTCATCCTCATCATCGAGGACGAGGAACCTATCCGCCGCTTCCTGCGAGCCACGCTCGAAGCAAACCACTTCCGCGTTCGTGAATCTGCTACAGCTCGCGACGGTGTGCTCCAAGCCGTCACTATCCGCCCCGACCTCATCTTGCTCGATCTCGGTCTTCCAGACGGCGACGGCTTCCAGGTCACCAGAACTATCCGCACGGAGTCGTCCGTGCCAATTGTCGTGCTCTCGGCCCGCGGACAGGAGAGCGACAAGGTTGCTGCGCTCGACTCTGGGGCTGACGACTACCTCACCAAACCTTTCGGTGTCGGCGAACTCCTCGCCCGCATCCGAGTCGCCCTGCGGCACTCCGCGCTAGCTGGTTCACGTAGCCCTGTCGGCGAGCCGAAGCCTTATGAGGCCACGATCGAGGGGCGCACGCTACGAGTAGACGTGGTCGCGAGGCTCGTTCACCTCACGGATTCCAGTGGTCGACGCGAAGTCCGCCTCACACCGATGGAATTCAAGCTCCTGGCATTCCTCGTCAAACATTCGGGCAGGGTGTTGACGCACCAGATGATCCTCAAGGAAGTCTGGGGCCCCCAGCATGCAAGCGATGTGCAATACCTCCGGGTGTACGCGGGCGAACTGCGAAAGAAGTTGGAGACCGATCCCGCCCAGCCCCGGTTCATCATCACCGAGCCCGGGGTGGGCTACCGCCTCGCTGAGGAGCCCAACATGCCGATCTCCACTGCGTGACCGTGCGCAAACGCTCCACACCACAAGCGACCAGGTCTTGTTGGGGCGTTTCTCCGGATGTTCAGCTTCCTGTGGGTCCTCGCTTCCGCGATCTCGTTCGATTGCTCACTCAAATCTGTCCCCAAAGTGTCCCCAGAACAGCCGCTCCGAATTGCGCCAATCCAAGACATGGCTATTCGAACCGCTTCTCCCAAGACCTGTTTTGGCAGTGGTTTAGGCAATCATGCACGATTGGCGGCTCGGAGGGAAGGCCCCGCACATCGACTCCCCCCCTCTCCGCTTATAAGCCCCGAGCCGATCCGGCCTTGGGGCTTTTTGTTGAGTGCCACAACTCGTCGACTCAATACGACGAAGCACAGCCGCCCGTCGATAGACTGCGGCATGCTCCCAGATGATCGCGTCTCTCCCGACACTTCGGCGAGTTCTCGTCATACATGTCCGTCTCAGCCGGATATCGATATTGAACTGACTACCCAGATATACAAACAGTTGCAAGGTCAAGCGCAGCGTTATATGAACGCGGAGCGGGCGGGGCACACGCTGTCTGCGACAGCGCTGGTGCATGAAGCGTTTTTGAAGATTGCTGGGCCGCGCGATGTGCCGTGGCAGAATCGTGGGCATTTTTACGCAGCGGCGGCGGAGGCGATGCGGCGGGTGCTACTGGATCATGCCAAGGCGAAGGGGCGGCTGAGACGAGGCGGAGGAGGCAGAACAGTGCCCTTGCCAGAGTCCGGCCCCTTGGATTCTGCGGCGACGATGCTGGAACCTGGACAATCTGCTGAGGAAATGACGGATTTTGTTGCCCTTGACGCGGCGATGTGTCGCTTGGAGGAGCGAGACCCTCGGATGGCCCAGGTGGTGCGCCTGAAGTTTTACGCGGGTCTTGAGATCGCGCAGGTGGCACTGGTGCTGGATGTTTCGGAGCGGACGGTCAAGAACGACTGGGCATTTGCCAAGGCGTGGCTGGAGCGAGCTTTGCGAGACACCACAAATGAGCCAGGGCCAACCGAGCGGTGAAAGGAGTTCGCTATGAGCGATGCACGCTGGGAACGGATCAAGGCAGTATTCAACGCGGCGATCGATCGGCATGCTGCAGAGCGGGATGCATTTTTGAATCAGGAGTGCGGGGATGATGCGGAGCTGCGGCGTGAGGTGGAATCACTGTTGGATAAGCGGACACAAGAGGCGGTGAGGACGGGTGGAGCGGCCGAGGTGTTCGCCGGGGCATCGGTGACTGCCGCGATGCCGCTGATGGAGAGGCCGGGGACGAAGATCGGGGTATACAAGCTGTTGCAGAAGATTGGTGAGGGCGGTTTTGGTGTGGTGTTCATGTCCGAGCAGGATGTGCCGGTGCGGCGGCGAGTAGCGGTCAAGGTGATTAAGCCGGGACGGGATACGCGGGAGGTCGTGGCACGGTTTGAGCAGGAGCGGCAGGCCCTCGCGCTGATGGACCATCCGAATATCGCCAAGGTGCTGGATGCGGGGGCTACGCCGCTGACACAGGGTGGAGGCGGGCGGCCATACTTTGTGATGGAGTATGTGATCGGCGATCCGATCACGGTGTTTGCGGATGCGCATAAGTTGAGTGTGCGTGGTCGGCTGGAGTTGTTTACCCAGGTGTGCAGCGCGGTGCAGCATGCGCATATGAAGGGTGTGATTCACCGGGATCTGAAACCGCGAAATGTGCTGGTGAGCATGGTGGATGGCAGGCCGCACGCGAAGGTGATTGACTTTGGAATTGCCAAGGCGACCGGGGCGCGGCTCACGGACAAGACGCTTTTCACCGAGCATCGGCAATTGATTGGAACACCGGAATACATGAGCCCGGAACAGGCCGAGGGATCGCCGGACATTGATACGCGGACAGATGTGTATTCGCTGGGTGTGCTGCTGTACGAATTGCTGACAGGCGCCACACCATTTGATGGTGAGCGGTTGCGGTCGGCGGCATGGGGTGAGATGCAAAGGATCATTCGTGAAGAAGAGCCGCCGATGCCGAGCGTGCGGCTGAGCAAAGCGCCGCTGGATGGTGAGGGAGTTGGAGCATTGCGTGCGGAAGTGGCTGATGGAGAAGGAATGCGGCGAGTGGTGCAGACCTTGGCATCGGTCGCGGCAGCGCGGGGTGTCGAACCCGCCAATCTTGGCACGCAGTTGAAGGGCGAGCTCGATTGGATCGTGATGAAAGCGCTGGATAAGGATCGGGCGCGGCGGTACGAAAGCCCGAATCAGCTTGGGGCGGATGTGCAGAGACACTTGGCGGGTGAGGCGGTGGTTGCCGCGCCGGTGAGCAGGATGTACCGCTTTCGGAAGTTTGTGCGGAAGAACAAGGGGCCAGTGCTGGCGGGGAGCGCGGTGGCGGTGGCGCTGTCCTTCAGCTTGACATTAGCCATGTTGCAATTCACGCAGAATCGTCGCGCATTGCGCATCGCTGAACTACAGCGCCTAGCAAATGAGGAACTGTCGGATATTGACTGGGGTGAGAAGTACCAGAATGTTCCGATCGATAACTTGACCCCTCCGACACGCCAGAATGAGTCACCTGAAGAATCTCTGGCGAGAGAACTGGTCGGCCGCGCTCGAATGAACATCGGTTTATTGGGAGCAAGGAACGCACAACTGCAGAAAGAACGCGAGAAGATCGCCGAAGCAGTGAGCGCTTTGGCTGAATCCGTGATGTCGCAAACTGGCCGAATCCATATCATGGATTCAAAGTCGCCGTACATGGATATCACCACAGGTCCAAGCATGGACGATTTGTCAACAGTTCGTATTCGTCGAACCGATACCCCAGAGAAACTGAGAGTCGTTGGAGTGGACCGCGAAGGGAAAGAGGTGCCGCCGAGCATTGATCAGAGCGTGTTGGCCATCAACACGATTACATCTTTGACTCTTGCGGGATTGAAGGCATCGAACGACTCTCTGACGAGCCAGCGGGATGCTGCTAAGTCCGAACTGCTCAAAGTTGCTGCAGAACTTCAACGTATCGGGAATGGCCGCGGCCACATCGGAATCATGAATGCCGACTACGACTCGACCGGCCTCCATACATTCATCGACTTTCAGCCGCATGGATCGGGAGTCCCGATCATTTACAGTTCCCAAATGGATGAGCGCGGCTCCACCGAAGGGTTCCCTCGTCACGAAGCCACTCTTCCAGACACCATCACTTTGTTTGGCAGCTTTGCCATGAGCGTCGTTCACGATGTGTCAAAGGCCAAGCAAGCCGCGGAGTCCGCCAACGCCTCGCTCATTCGCCAACGTGATATCGCTCGCGAGGCCGTGTATGAGGTGAGCAAGGCGACCAATTGCGATGTGTGCGATGAACTTGGCGCACGCTCCGTGGCGGACGCATGGATGCATGGCTGGATGAATGGCCCGTCCGGTGCCGCGTATAAAGATGCGCCGGAGGAAGAACGACAGCTCCGCGCCCTGGCGGACTTCTCCATCTACAACGCCAAGCGGCTCTTTGAGGAAACCAGGAGGGCACGGTTGGCTGAGGCGGAGGTTCGGTTGTCCGAGTACTCCAACTGGGAAACCGCCCCGCGCGACAAGGCGACCGAGCCACTCGTTGCTGTTTACAACACGCGGAAAGAACTGCTTGGTGACTCCAATATCGACACGATCAAGGCATTGTGGATGCTCGGAGCACTGCAGTTTGAGAAAGGTGATCTCGATCACGGGCTGACACAGCTACGGCTCTCCGTGACCAATTTGGAAGCATCATCCTCCAAGCAGGTCGATCTGCTGGCCGCAATGTATGACAATCTGCTGCACGCGGAGCTGGTCATGGGCAACCTTGACGCGGCGACCTCTGTTATGGACCGCCTCCGGGCATTGATCGCCTCAGACGAAGCGTTGAATGGCGTATGGACAATTTCCGGATACGGCCCCTTCAAGCCCCACTTCTTCTACACCCCCCGCCTCTTTACATGGCAAGACGCCTTTGTGCAAACAACTCACGCCAAGGCAATCGAGATCATGCGAGAGAAACTGTCCCATCTGGATCGAAGCGTCCTCGAGTCGCGATACGCCTCCGTGGTGCGTGATTGGGCTTTGAATGCGGTTATTGAACCAGGCGACCCAAACTGGGCTCAGTACCTCAAGAACGTGAAACATCGCGCGACGTTCACCGCAACCAGTCTGGCTCCGACTGACCCTGAGGCTCAAACCGCCCTCGCACTCGCACTCTATCGCTCGGGTGAGTACGCCAAAGCCCTGCCGTTGATACGTCGCGCCATCGAACTCCGCTCAGCACAATCCAGTGAAGCCAGCCCAATCGCCGCCGCCGCCGAAGCCATGATCTGCTTTCGGCTCGGTGACGAGACGCACATTTCGCAAGCTCGCGCGGCCCTTGCCAGAGCGAAGGACTTGCAATCCGACCTGATGAACATCAAGCCCGGGGCTCAGAGCAGCTATGTCAAAGTCATCCTCGCCGAGGCGGAGGCATTGATCAATGGAGTACAGCCAAAGTGATTTCGTGGGGTGTGTCAGTTGGTGAAACTAACGAGATGATCCATTTGCCAACGCCAACCTTGCGATCCCCATCGCGGCATGATGGGCGTGGCTCGCGAGGCACACGCCGCAATGCGGCCTGGCGATCGATGAAAGGCCTTGGTGCATCGCACTCTTGATCGCATCCAGATGCGGAACCAGCCGCAATGAAGTTCCACCCGCCAGAACGATGCAATCCGGTCGATAGATGGCGTGCGCGGTCCGCAGTGCCCGAGACAAAGAGTTCAATAGCGCGGGCGGCAGAGTCGACTCCGAATAGTGACTCATGCACTGACGAACGTGAGCTGCGGCCCAATACGCCTCGAGTGTTCCAACTCCGCCATCCGCTGCAACCGGGGGTGAGCCCGAAACCGTGACATCGATCTGCCCGAAGTGGCCGGAGGAGTTGCCGTTGATGCGAAGGAGTGAGCCCTCATCAAGCACACAGGCACCCACACCAGTGCCGAGGGCGAGGCAGAAAAGGCGGCGGGGCCGTTGATCGGAATTGATCGGAATGTGCGGGGCCATTTCGTGCCAAAGGTCTTTTGCTGTGGCGTGCACGTCTGTGGAAAGAGTCCATGCAGGAAGCGTGGTGCCTAACGCGCGATCAAAAAGTGGACGAAGCGGGACGCCGACGAGACCGGGAAGGTTATTGGAGCGTTCGAGGCAGCCAGTAGAATCGTTCCACACGCCGGGGAGGCACATGCCGACTGAGGCGGGAGGATGTGTCGCGATGGCTTGGCGAATGGGATGGCGGTGTGTGAGTTCGTGAAGTGCGGATTCGAACGCGGCAGCATCTGGAAACGAATATGAAGAGCTTTGTTCCAAGATGGCTGGACTGCCAGGGATTAGCAGAGCAAGCTTGATGGAGCTGCCACCAACATCAATACCGAGAGAGGAAGTGTGGAGCGATGCGTTGGTCATGAATGAATCTGTGTCTGAAAGATGCGGAGTTCTGACGCTGTCGAATCACTCTTCATCTATTTCTTCGGCATCATCGTCACTCTCCGGCTTGGGCGGATTCTTCAACAGTTCCTCCCACGCATCCGCGGCAGGGGCGCCGCGCTCTGTGAAATTGCCGCTACGGGCCCGATGGATTAGGATCTTCACCTCTTCAAACGAAAACACCCACCCCAGCCCGCCATGTGGTGGCCCCTTCACCCGCGCCGCTTTGCGGATGATGTCGAATGTCTTTGAAGAGATTCCCGCAGCTTCCATGAGCTGGCCCTTGGAGAGCCCTTCGGTGTGTTTGTCTTGATGCTGATGTCTGGCGTGTCCGCGTCCCATGCCGGGATGATTCGCCGCCTGACGGCACGATGCGCGTCCTCGCGCCGCATTTTCGGCGTAATCTCGTGCATGGGTCTCTTTGATGGCACACCACTGGAACGCCCCGTCACCTGCGAGCGCTGCGGCAAGCCCCACGCGACCTGCACCTGCCCCCGCGGCAGTGATGGCAAAGTCGTCAATCCGGCAGCTCAGCAAGTGCGGGTGCAGCGCGAGTCCAAGGGCGGCAAGACAGTGACCGTCATTCGCGGCCTGGGGATGCGCGAACGCGACCTGGCCAAACTGCTGAAAGAACTCAAAAGCACACTGGCCACTGGCGGCAGCGTCGAGGGCGACGCGATTCAGGTCCAGGGTGATCATCGCGATCGTCTCGTCACCCTGCTCAATAGTCGCGGCTTCAAGGCCAAGCCCTCTGGTGGCTGATGGTGGTCAGCGAATCGGTGGCAGTCCCACCTCGCGCCGCGCACCATTGACCACCTTGCTCCAATCAAACGCCGGACCGGGATCAGACTTGTTGTCCTGCACGTGGTAATGCCCCAGCACTCCATGGAAATCTCGCCACTGTTCCGACGTCAGGTCGCGCGTGATCAGATTGCCCGAGGCGTCACGCGGGTAATCCAATTCGATCTTCGGCAACGCCTTGTGCAGCGCTGCCGTTAGCTTGATCAGCGATGCATACTGCTGATTGGTCAAGTCGTATTGCCGAAGTTCCCGATTTCCGATGGTGCCCACCACCGGTTCGGCTCGCGCTGGCCTGCCGATGAAATTCGGCGTCCGAATTCCTCCATCCCCCAGCCGCGTCGGAATCGTGATCCGCGTGCCGGCTTCGTCCTTGCTGTACCACTGTTCAAAAGGATCCTTCTCTTTCGCCGTGTACGCACCCATGTTGGCGATCTCAATCCCCACCGATCGATCGTTGGAAATCGTCGCGTGCCACGCACGTTCCTTCACATCCAGTGTCTGATAGATCGTCCCATCCAGATCAAGCATGAAATGCACACTCAGATACCGCTGGTCGTGCAACACCCGAAAGCACGTACGGCTTGTGCCACACACGTCATAGTGAATCACAAATTGATCAATCCGCTCCCGAAGTTGCGGCAGTGTCCACCCCCCACCCCTCACCTGCTCAAACTCCTGATCGTTCAACCCTTCTTTGCGAACGCCGTATCGGGCCGGTTGTTGCGGTCCAGTCTTACCATTTTTGTCCCATTCCGATTGCTCCCACGGAGCAAATCTCTTCTCCACCCTGTACCCGTCGTAACCACCCGGATCAGTCCAGAGCACCACCGGCGCACCGACATGCACCAGTTGCCCTGCAATCATGATTTCCTGACCTTGCCGTTCCAGAATCTGCCCGACACGTCTTCCAGCGCAACCAACGCACATCAACGCGACGAGCACGGCCATCGCGCACGCTCCAGCAAAACTCCTTCCGACCAAAACACTCATGACCTGTCGCGCCAGCTTTGTCAACGCTCACCCCCCGACGTGTCGGAGGGATTATTCCGAACCTTGTTCCATTGATAGCGAGCTTTTTGCACAAGTTCCGGTGTCCCCAACAAATACGCCGTCCCATCCGTCGCCTGCAACCACACTTTCGTCAGGTCGCTGCGGCGGTACACCCGCTTTCCATCCTCCGCCGTGCCACACGCCGGGTCATTCACGATCAGGTTGCCAAACTCATCGATTCCTCGGAGCACAATCAGGTGCCCCTCAGTCGCGTCGTACGGCGCGCCTCGTAATTCTCCTCGCTCGGCCCGAATACTGATAATCAGGGGCTGCCCAGTCTCAAGAATCTTTCCAACCTCCCACCACGACTGCATTCGCACCAGCGACCCCGGCACACCAAACTCATACGCGGCCTGAATATTCCGTGGCCAGTTGCCATAGATGCCATACTCCGGGTCGTAGCACTTCTTTGCAACTTCCTCCACCGTCGCATCCACGCCGTAATACGCCAGCACCATCGCCACTGAAGTCGGGCTGCACAACTTGTCATTCAAACTGGAATCTGGAGTATTCTGCGAGCGGAAGGGTACGGGGATGTCGATGGGCGAATAGTTCGAGTAGTACTTGTCTATATCAGCTCGATACCCGTATTCCCGAGGAAAATCGACGCGTGAGACCCAAGCCACTGCCTGCGGATCATTCGATTCAAGCCGCATCCGGACCTGCATCCGATCTGCTGCTCGCTTCAGCTTCAGTTCATCAATCTGAATCGAACCCAATCGTTCTTCGAGTGGTGCCTGCTTTGCTGATGGCTGCTTTCCCGCCCACGCGATTCGAACCCACGGGGTCCATTCCCGAGGCAGGTTGATGCCGTAGGGCTTGTCAAGCCGAACCCTCAACTCCATAAACAAGGTACTTGCCGTTGGCACTTCCGCGTTGAAACTACCAACAAATGCGTCCAACGCACGCACCGCAACTTCATCCGAAATCAGTGGGGCTGACGTCGTTACAAGAAAGCGTCCTGCCGCATCGCGTTGAATCGGAAGTGTGAACCCCATCGGCGCGGCACTACTTCCCGGCTCTGCACGCAGCGAGATCGGCTCCGATACAAATTCCGCTGGGTCACGATTACCGCCATATGAAATACACCCCAGCCCCACCACCGCTCCCGCCAGAATTACAAGACCCCGCCAGCACACTCTGTTTTCTTGGTTCCACATCGCCCGAGTTTACCGACTTTCCTTGTTCAAGTCCGCCACGCCGCGCGCAAGCCCCAGTCGATCCTCCAACAGCGGCTTCATTGAAAACAGCACATACCCACTCACGCCACGCGTGTTCCTCGCCATTTCAATCTGGCGTGTGATCTCACTGGCCGCGAACCCCTTCCCCCCCGCTTCCCCAACTTTGCTTGCATTCAGTCCAACCGCCAACCGCACTTTCGGCGACCGCTGCGATTCCCACCACGTCAGCAACGATTGGTACGGCTGCTCCGGTGCATCAATTTTCCAGTACAACTGCGGAATCGCAACATCAATCGATCCTTCATTCATCCATTTCCGCGCATCGGCATACAAACCCGCGTACGCATCAAACCCCTTCACACCCGCCGGGAATCCCGGTCTCCATATCCCAAATGGACTGATGCTCAGAGTCAATGGCCTCGCAGGATTCCTCCCCCGCGCAGCCGACTTCGATCTCCCACCAAGCTCCGTCACCAATCTATCAATATTGCTCCGCCGCCAATCGTCGCGGCTCAGCTTTCCACCCGTCGCCTGATACTTCCCCCACGCCCCGCTATCCGGAAACTCCAAAGTCTTTCCCGCTTTGTCTTTCACCGGATATGGATAGAAATAGTCATCCACGTGAACGCCATCAATCTCGTAGCGGCGGCAGATGTCCTCCACCACGCGCAGCGTGTGCTCTTGGGCCGCTGGCTCACCCGGGTCCATCCACTTGTACTCTCCATACTCGCGCGTCACCGCGCTGAGCGCCTGCGATGGATGCGATGCAGATTGTGGCCCCGTCATTTTTGGGTGCCCCACCCGATACGGATTGATCCACGCATGCAACTCGATTCCCCTCGCATGCGCTTCCCGAACCCACTCTTCTAACGGATCACTCCCGTTCGCCGGACCAACGCCGCTCGCGCCTGTCAAGAACTCCGACCACGGCTCCAGATCACTGCGATACATCGCATCACCCGTCGGCCTCACCTGAAAGAAAATCGTATTTAGCCCGATCGCCTTGGCCTTGTCCAAAATCGCCAGCAACTCAGCGTGCCGCTGTCCATCCGTCAGCGTCTTGGTGCTTGGCCAATCGATATTGGCGACGGTCGCCACCCACGCACCGCGAATCTCCCTGTTCACCGTGTTCACCGGCTCCACACGCGCCATGGGCTCAAGGGGCTCGGTGTCCTGACACCCCCCCAGCGATGCAACTCCACTCAAAACCGCCACTGAGAATCCAATCCGTGCCCGTCCAATGCATGTCGCCATGGTGCCTTCCTTGGCCCAAGGGTGAATCGCGGCTGTCCAAGTTCGCAAGAACGCCGCCGGGGAGAGTCTACCCTTGGCCGCCCCGGGAAGCCCCTTCCCAGGTCAATCACCCTTGATTCGGGTCCCATAGGCCCGATAAGCCCATTCGCACGTTCAGGATCGATCCAACATGACACCCCGCTCCAGCGAGATCCGTAAGGCCTTCATCGACTTCTTCCTCGCCAAGCCACGCGCAGGCGATGGCCACACCTTCATCCCCTCAAGCCCCTCCGTCCCCCACGACGACCCCACGTTGCTCTTCACAAACGCGGGCATGAACCAGTTCAAGCCAATCTTTCTTGGTCAGGCCGATCCCGGTTCACCTCTAGGCAAACTCAAACGCGCTGCCAACAGCCAGAAGTGCATCCGTGCCGGTGGAAAGCACAACGACCTCGACGACGTCGGCAAGGACACCTACCACCACACCTTCTTCGAGATGCTCGGCAACTGGTCCTTCGGCGACTACTTCA
>CAYTYD010000082.1:0-12471 GCA_964441555.1 uncultured Phycisphaeraceae bacterium
GCGCCACAGCCGCCACAGGACATGTGCCCCGAGGCCGATGAGCATGATGCCGACTGATTGATGAAACGTACTTCCCGAGGAGATGGAGAGGGTGGCGAAGGTGTTGGACACGTTGCTGACGGCGGTGGTGTTTGTCGCAGTATGGGTGGCGCCATTGGTCAGACGCAGGCGTGAATTCGTGCCACCAGCGGCTGGGGAAAGGTTGAGCACGTGGCCGTTGGGAACCAGCAGCGATCCACCATTGACGGTGAGAACTCCTGCATTGAATTCGATGGTGCCGGCGGAGCCAAGCTGGACGGTGTGGGCTTCGACATCGGCATTGGCACCGCCCAGCCGAAGTAGGCCGGAGCCTCCTTCGGGATCATCGCCGATGTGGAGAGTGCCCAGGATGGTGGCTCGCGCGGTGCTGTTGACGATGAGTGAGCCATTTCCGGCGGCGACGCCGGTGACGTTGCGGCCGAGCATGAGATCGCCATCGACATTCAGAGCACTGACAACGAGGTTCGGACTTTGCAGCGTGATTGATGATGTGGAAGCAGAACCATTCGCGACAATCAGATTGCCTGCAAAGTCAGCGGTGCCTCCAGAATCGATGAGCATTGAGACATCACCACCAGCACCGATTCGGGAGTCGCCGGTGGTCAGAACGTTGAGCAAGGCTCGCTGAGCATTGGTGTCTCGGCCTGAGATCGTGATCGTGGAAGTGGATGAGGAGTTGGCCCCGGAAAAAAACTCATGCGTGACATTCAGAGTGCCACCGTTGAGAATCTCCAGATTTCCGTTGCCGCTGAAGCCAACGTGCAGAGGTCCGCCGGTTTGGGTGAAAACGGCTCCTGATCCCAGAATCTCGAGTGTGCCGATGGATGTGGAGGAGGAACCGATCACGACGACACCCGAAGCGGAGATGGTGCCATTGATAAGGCGGGCTTCGGCGACTTCGCTGGCCAGATCGGCGACGGTGAACGTGCCAGTATTGTGTGGCGATGACGCGGTGAGCGAGACTGTGCCGCGCTTGTACGTGTGAGAGAGTGAACTGGTTGTGAAGCTGTTAAAGGTGACGCCGTAGGTGTTGTTGAGATTCCAGATCAGAGCATGGGTGGAATTGGGAACGGCAGTGGGAGACCAGTTGCCGCTCAATGATGCCGCGCCACCGTTGGTGTTCGTCCAGTTCAGAGTTTGACCGAGTACCTGCGTGCTGAGCAGGCAGCCGCTGGCTGCGACGAGGATGGCTGAGATGGTTGCTGGACGGTGGCGTGTCATGGCTGATTTCCTGTCCGGTCGCCTGCCGCGCACACATCGCGGCAAAGGATCGGCAAGTTGCATCAGTCACGCACCGTTTGCGGCCTCAGTGGCTCATTGATCTGCAAATTAATGCTCAACACAGGGAGTCAGCGGGGTTGAGCCGATGGAATTGTCCCTGGTGCCTTTGGCGAGCCCATATTATCGGTCGTATCGGATTTGGCTTTGGTCGCGGCCTTGCCAGTGGCCTCTGGGGATGAGGGTGCCCCAGCGGCGATGAACTCGGCCCAGAGTTCGTCCACGGTCTTACCCGTGAACTCCTTGAACATCGCCGCTTCACCCTTGCCTGCCCGCAGGCGGGCGTTGAGCTTGGTCACCAGTTTGGCGTCGTAGGTCTGGCACGCCCAAGCCAAAAACGCAGCGGTGGTGCGATAAGCGTCGCGATATGAGGCCTTCTCAATATTGATCTGGCGCTGCTTGGTCTGGGGTTCATACTTCCAGAAGCGGATGTAGTCCGCGATGCCTTCGGTGAGCCAGCCGAGATTTTCTTTCTGCCCGGGGTAGGCCTGAGCGATGTGGACGAGTTCATGCACCATCATGCCCAGATCACCGGGGTTGCGGCGGACATGCTCGGCATTGACCATGATGCGTCCGCCTGCCGCGGCGGCGGGGACGTTGTAAGACTTCTTGAATTCGATGAGCAGATCTTCACGGGGCTTGAAGCCGTCGCTGGGGAGTTCGGCGAGGATCTTGGGCCACCATTCTGTACAAATAACTTTGGCCTTGTCACCCCACTCGGCAAGGTCGGGCGCCTGCTCGGTGGAGAGGGTGATGGCGAGCTTGGGAAGAGTGGTTGGTGTTGCGGCGGGTGCAACAGCAGGTTGAGAGGCCGCAGGCTGTGATGGTGTGGCGGTGGCGGGTGGCTCGATGGTGGTGAATGCGAGGGAGAGGAGGAGAAGTGTTGTGTGCATGTGTTTTTTCTGAGATTTACTTCAGCGTCTTATCCCACGAGGTGGAGTCATTGAGAAGGCGTTCGCGCAGCAGGCGCAACTGCGGCATGCCGTAGCGAAGCACGGTGTTGTGAAACTCCTTGAGGGAATACGAGTTCCCTTGCTGGGCCTTGAGATCTTCGCGGAGCTTGAAGAACTGGAGTTTCCCAAGGGTGTAGAGGAGGTATCCGGGGTCGTATGTGCCGCGTTGGGCCTCGGAACGGGCCGGGGCTTCCGGGTAATAGCAGTTAGCGCTGAAAAACGTGGTGGCCTGGTCGATGGTCCAGCCCTGAGTGTGCATCTTGATGCTGGCGATGAGGCGGCAGACGCGGAGAAGAGCCTCGCTGCACATTGCCATGCGGTATTTGGCGGCGGCGTGCGGCGATGTGCTGAGGGAAGCGGGAGGGAACCCCTCGTCGATGGCCATCTCTTCGCAATAGTGGGCCCAGCCCTCGATGTATGCGTATGAGCCGATGTATGCAAAGGCCCCGTCGATGCCACTGGTTTGCAGGTGCATGGCCTGCTCAAAGTGGCCGGGATAGGCCTCGTGGATCGAGACGACATCGGTGGTGTAGTAGTTGAACGCAGTGAGCCATTCGTTGGTCTTGGCGGCATCCCAGTTGGATTCGGGTGGCGTGACGTAGTAGAAGGATTCGGTGGCGACCTTTTCAAATGGCCCTGGCGTATCCATGCTGGCAAACGAAGTCGCGCGGAGGAAGCCGGGTGTTTCGTCCACGAGTACGCGGCGCTCGCGCGGGAAGGAGATGATGTCTTTGTCAATCAGAAATGTGCGGATCTCTTCCAGGTGCTTGCGCGTGTCGGGGATCAGCGATGCGGCGGTTGGGTGGTCGTTCTGAACCGCAAGCCACACATCAGCGGCGGGCTTGGTTGGGTCAATCTCCTTGGCTGAGGCATTGAAGATGGCGGTGAGCCGGGCGAGTTCGCGCTCGCCGATGGCGAGGATCTGCTCTGGGGTTTCGCTCAGCAGCTCCTGCTCGGTCAGCATCTGGACATAGGCAGGGCGCCCAATCGCGAAATTGTCAGTGGCGCGGGGGAGTTTCTCGGCCCTGAGCCACGCCGAGTAATCGCGCATCGCGGCGGCGGCCTTGTCGGCGGCGACGCGGAGTTTGGCCTTGGCCGCAGCGTCGGGAGACGCATCGAATCCTTTGACCAGATCGCCAGCGATGAACTCGGCCTGACCATCGGCGATGGTGATGGCGGTATTGATGAACACACGCGCCAGAGCGGGTTCGAGGTTGGCTTTGGCCGCGGAGATGACGGCGGGGACGCTGTCGAGGACCGCGGTAGCACCGGCGAGACGATCGGAAAGCGGTGCGAAATCGCGCTTGGCGTAGCTGCTCACATCCGCTGCGGAGGCGTAGTACATGGGATTGGTGTAGGGCTTGCGCTGAATGTTGAGCGTGAAGAGTTCGCCATCGATGGCAGTCCGAAGCATGCGAGCCTTGATGGAGGCATCTCGATCCAAGTTGGTGGCCAGCAGAGCATCCAACTCGCGGCGTTGCTGCGTGAGTTGGTCTGAATAGCGACGCAATGCCGCGGCGGAGTAGTCGAGTTGGCGGCCGTCGTACTGCCGCAGGCCAGCATTGGTGCCGTTGATGGGGTTGGCGGAGAAATGCGTGGAGAGATACGCATCACCAGCGGCTTGCACCTTGGGGTGAGTCGTCGCTGCGCAGCCTGAGAGGATGCTGAGTGCGGCGGCGGTGAGAATGCAGATTGAGGCAAGAGCGGTTGGCTTCATGGTGACATGACTGTACCGGAAAGAAAAACCCCCGGCAGAACCGGGGGCTTAGGGGTGCAGAAAGGAAGATTGCTTACTCAGGCAGCGGGCAGGACCCGCCGTGTTTCTCGTGGTAGTCCTGGTGGTATTCCTCGGCGGGGTAGAACTTGCCCACATCCGCGACCTTGGTGACCTGCGTCACGATCTTGCGTGACCTGTACTTATCGCTCTTGGCCTGTTCAGCGATGAAGGCCTGGGCCTGCTTGAGTTGCTCATCATCAGCAGCGAAGATGGCGGAGCGATACTGTGTGCCAAAGTCCGGGCCCTGGCGGTTCAGCTGCGTTGGGTCATGGAACTTGAAGAACTTTTCCAGGAGCTGGGTGTAGGTGATCTTGGTCGGGTCAAAGTCGATCTTGACGGTTTCCGCGTGATCGGTGGTGCCGGTGCAGACCAGCTTGTAGTCGGGATCTTTCACCTTGCCGCCTTGATAACCGCTCACTGCGCTGATGACGCCGGGGAGCTGTTGGAAGCGATCTTCGACACCCCAGAAGCAACCACCCGCGAAATAGGCGGTCTGCATCTTGATGGGCTGAGCGTCACCTGTGAAGGGAATGTTGCCGTCTTTATCTTGCTCAGAGAAATCCAGCGAAGCGGAGTTCAGGCAGTAGCGCAGGCCAGTGGGGCGCGGGCCATCGTCAAAGACGTGGCCGAGGTGTCCGCCGCAACGGGCGCAATCGATCTCGACGCGCTCCATGCCGAGAGAAGTGTCTTTGTGATATGCGATGTGGTCTTTGTCAAAGGGCTGAAAGAATGAAGGCCAGCCTGTGCCACTGTCAAATTTGGCGTTGCTGGCAAACAGCGGCAGGCCGCACAGCTTGCACAGATACGCGCCCTTGAGTTTGTTATCCAAAAGGTTGCCGCAGAAAGCCCGCTCGGTGCCTTTGCCCAGCAGCACGCGCGACTCTTCAGTGGAGAGACGTGCTGCAAGCGTGTTGATCTTGTCCTGGGAAAGATGAGTGAGATCAAACCCAGCGCGGGAGACGGAGATCTTTTTCTCTTTAGTGGCGGTAATCGAATCGCATTTCTTGTTCTTTTCGTCGCTGTGAGCGTCTTTGCTGGATTCAACCAAGGCATCCAGCGTGTTCGCAGGAGACTTGGGTTCGTCGACACGCAGCATGAGTGCCGCGGCGGCGATGGAAACACCAGTCACAGTCGCCAGAAGTGCAAGAGCGTTCATGGAAATCCCTTTCATGCGCGTCGGGAATGCCCGGATTGGGGCAGACCTCGGATGCCGGAAGTGGGCTCAAGGTTACAGGATTCCCGGTGCGATTCGATCCGGGCCCGACTCTGGATGTACGTTCCGAGAAGGACCTGGTTTGGATGCGATAAGCTTGAAATCCTCACGAATCCCCTTGGAATCGCGATCTGGCCCGCCGCTTCGCGGCCTGAAGTGGAGAATCGTTCGCCGCGGGTTCGGGTGCTGTGATCTCGGGCGTGATCTGAGGTTGAGAATCTACGATTCTGGACGGTGGCGACTCTACAGAGGTCGACGTCTGTGCCGCGGCAAAGGACGACAGCCGTGCTGCTCGCCGTGCATCACGGGCGCGAGACCGCACCGCTTCGCCGTCAGATTCTCCCAGTGCTTTCTCTCCGCCACTGGCGATCGATGAGACTGCCGCTTTCAACGTGTCAAATCGTGCTCCGGATGATTGAGTCGAGGTGATCGGCGCACCCCAGCGATCCCAGGCAATGCGTCGGGATGCGATGT
This sequence comes from uncultured Phycisphaeraceae bacterium, assembly GCA_964441555.1. Taxonomy (GTDB): domain Bacteria; phylum Planctomycetota; class Phycisphaerae; order Phycisphaerales; family UBA1924; genus F1-120-MAGs238. The sequence continues at coordinate 5,735 of CAYTYD010000082.1, forward strand.
CCAGAAGCGTGAGAGCCAGAACCGCCGCGACAATCCAAGGCCATAAGCCAGTCCAGGTTTCACGAGGCACAATACTCTTGCGATTAAAGAGATTCCAATTCTGTGGAGTCGCCGAATCCAGCACTCGGCCACCGCTGGCTTGCGCGATCGAGATGAGGAGGGCAGTGTTGGAGCGCAATGTGGAGAGTTCGCTGCTGCGTCCGCGCATGGCACCGGCGATGGATGCCGGGATGGGCTTGCCATCGCGCATCGCGCGGGCCACAGCAATGAATGCGCCCGGCGTGCTGGTGGCATATGAGCCGCTGTATTCGCCCGGTGCCGAAGCGGAAAGCGGCACCTCCACCGGGTCGCCCTGCGGTGGATACAGCGTCACGCTGGTGACGAGCGGCGTGGATGTCTCTGAAGCTGTGTCTATCAGGCGAAGCTGCAATCCGGCCGATGTGGATGATGCCGAAAGTGTGATGGGTGAGGCGTTGCCACTGCGGGAAAGAGACCGGACCATCTGCGACCAGAATCGTTGGGAGAGCCCTGAGGCGACCCAACCACGCGACCAGTTGGAAGTGTTGCTCGTGAACGCAGCGACACGACCAAGGCCAACCTGCCAGTGTGCCAGAAGTGGCTCTCCCTGATCAGTGAGCAATGGCGTATCTATGAGTGGTGATGTGCGAATGCGAGTGAGCGAGACGCCATCAAGCTTCTCTTCAAATGTCAATCCCGCGACCAACGCTGAGCCAGCGCTGACCAAGCGTGGCGTGAAAGGTGTTTCACGCACCAGCGGCGCCCGAAGAATGCGGATGGCACGAAGAAAAACCCGCGGCAGAACTGCTGGATTCAGCACGGCGTAATGCTTGCCGCGACCCTTCTGCGCCATCTCTTCCATGGTGGCAAAATCGGCATCATCGCCGACGGAAATCGTGGAGATTTGGATGCCGCGATGCGCGGCAGCTTCTGCCGAAGAGACAAGCGTTTCCGATCCCATCGAGCGTCCATCGGAAAGCACGATGATGTGCTTGGCCTTGGCGGTGCTGGCACTCAGCATGTCAACCGCTTGCGACAGAGCCGGAGGAAGGTTGGTCCCGCCATCCGCGCTGATCGCCTCAATCTCCGCCGCGGTTTGTGCTGGAGCCGAGTTCGTTGAAAGCGATCGCACGACACGAGGCCGGGAATTGAATTCAATCACCCCGACCTGATCGCGTTGATCGAGAGTTCGCACCGCTGCCGCGGCGGCCTCGGTGGCGATATCCATCTGGCTGCGCGTGCTGCCCATGACAAAGCGGTTCATGCTGCCGCTGGAATCCAGAACCAGGACGAGAGCAAGTTCGGGCTGGATGAGTGAATCGGGAAGATCGAGGCGAACCGGCAATATGGGTTCGATGATCGAACCGCGCCAGCCGCCAGCCGCGAAACTGGAAGTTCCGCCCGACAAGATGAGCCCCGCACCAAAATCACGCACGTGCGAAACCAGAGTTTCCTGTTGCCGCACGCTGAGCGCATCCGCAGGAACATCATCGAGAATGACAAGATCTGCTGATTGCACATCGAGTGGGTCGGAAGCCAGCGCGGAAGGAGTGATGGCTTCAATATTGAGATTAGAGGAACGCAGTAGCGCAACGAGAGGGGATTCCCCTTCGCTCACCACAAGGATGCTGCCGCGACCAGGAGAGAGAGTGAAAGTGGATGCCGTGTTATTGCTGGCGATGGTGTCGCTGGGCGTTCCATCAGTCATCGCGACAGGTTCGAAGGTGGCCACGATGCGATGAACGCGGCGTTCGCCAAGCGTGATGGGGATCGTGACAATCGTGGTGCCTGGGGGCAAATCGACCGAGCGAGCAGGTGTAGATGGGCCCCCCTCCACGCGAACAGTGACGTTACCTCGCGCGGGGGATGCGGAGGTGAGAGTGACTCGCACGTTGATGGTGTCATTGGCGACCGCACGAGGTGGCACATCGACGGATTCGACGGCAACCTCGTGCTGAATGTTGTACGAGAGCGTGAAGACATCAATCGGAACCGGGCCCAGATCTGCAGAATCCGTGCTGCGCCGGGCGGCGGCGGCCCGTGCCGCGGCTAAGGCGTCCCCCTCAGTCTGATTGCCATCGGAGATCAGCAGAATGCGAGCGGCGGCAGAGGGTGGCACGCTCGCCAACGCTGCGTTGATCGCCGCGGCGATATCGGTGCGATCGCTCCCCGGCGCTGAGTCCGGAAGCGTCCATTCGATGGATCCGGCTCGGGGCGTTCGTAACAAGCGCGGTGTCCCGTCAAACGTGATGATTCCGGTCAGGTCTGATGGCGCAGTGGATGACAATGCCGATTGGAGTGACTGTGGGAGCGTGGAGAGATTGGAATACGCACGAGCGGAATCGGAGGTGTCAACCAGGGCAATCACCGCAAGGTCGTCGGTTCGTTGCACGCGCGTGGGCTCAGCCAGCGCTGCGGCGATGGTGACGACCAGGAGTGAGCGAAGGATGAGCGAGACAACTTTGCGCGGTATCGAAAGCGTTGAGAATGTGAGCCACCCCGTGATCACGATGGGAATGATGATCGCATTCAGCCAGAGCCAGTGTGGCTGATCAAATCGCAGCGAGGTGAAATCAAAAAAGCCCATGCTCGGTGTGGATCACTTTGAAGATGGTGAGGGTGAACGTGGTGCTGCCGGTGCTGCGTCAGGAGAGATCGGACCCGTTGGCTCGTTCCCTGATGGCGCGGGTTGCGTGCTTGGCGTGCGATTTTCATATCGACGGAAAACCCGTCGGATCAGATCCTGATATTCGCGTGGAACGGTCTGGCCTTCGATCGCGCGATCCGCCTGCCGCTTGGCGGCGGAGACTGATTCGCTGACGGTGGGCGCACCACCGGAAGCCGCGCCCGAACGAGGCGTGCCGGGAAGCTCCGCAATCACACGATCGGATGTCGATGTGTTGGCTGGCGATGTCGCCGGATTGAATTCGACAGTCTGCGTGGCGCCGGGGCGACCAGCACGCGGCAAAGATGTCGCATCCGCACGACCGTCCATCGACGTTGCGCCGGGTGTGTCGCCGGATTCGTTGCCAGACTTGCTGCCCGATGCTAACGGTGAGGAGGGCGGCATGCCCTTCGAATCCTGCTGTGCGCCCGCAAGTTCAGATCGCGACCGATCCGACGATGAAGCATCGTTGCGAGGCGTGGTATTCTGCGGATCAGTGCGAGCCAGCAACTCCTGGGCTTTCTGCCGCAGATTCTGCGATGGTTGATTCTGTGGCTGGCGTGCGCGATCAACAGATCGTAACTTCTGCGCCAATTCGCTCAAAGCGTTAGGTTTGTCGGTGGGCTGCTGCTGTGTTGTGCGAGGGTCTGTGGTTCGATCCGACGGTCGTGAAGTCGGAGGCCCCAACGGTGTCGAGGAGTCCGGTTGTGGAGATGGCGATTGCTCCTTCGAAGCGGATCGGCGATCAGACGACGAAGCTTCTGCGCGGCCACTTCGCGGCGTGGTGGGTTCCGAAGCGCTCTGATCCGAGGCCTTGTCAGGCGATGATCGAGTCGATGATGATTGTGATTCGGATTGATCCGGAGTGTCGCGCTCGCGTTGGGGATCAGCGTTCGGCTGGCCATCTGGCTTGGATTGTGCACCATCTCGCTGCGATGATACAGGTTGTTGTTGGTCGGGCTGATTTTTCGCGGTGTCCTTGGTGGCTACATTACCAGTGCGCGAGGATGGTGTTGATTGCTTACCACTCGGATCATTCCGCGTTGAGGAGTCCGGTGTGGGTTGTGAATCGCTCTTGGGTGATGCTGGATTGGATTTTGAGTTCTCCCCAGACCGTGATTCAGGCACCGGCTTGTCTCCGTTGCCATTCTGCTGATTCTGCGATTGTCCTTGTTGATTCGTCTTCTGCGGATTCTGTCCTGACTGATTATCTTCACCGGGACTTTGCTGTGATTGATCCTGTTGCTTGGATGTCTGCCCCGGCGAAGTGTTCTCTTTTGATTTCAGCTCACCCGGCTGGCGCGATGGTGCATTCTGCGTCTGGGATAATTGGTTCTGGTCGCGATTGGAAGCCGAGGACTTGGTTGATTCGCCCTGCTCTCCTGAGTTGTGCTGTTCACTATCGCGAGATTGATCAGAAGGTTTACCCGTGTCGCGGTGGCCGCGAGTGTCACGAGTCTCTTGCGAAGATTGCCGATTCGGCGCAGATTCAGGGTTTCGCAGCTGCTCCGCCGCTTTCTGCAAAGCATCCGCCAACTCTCGTGTCGATGATGAGGGGGGCGTTGTTGTTTCTTTGGTCGAGTCGCGTGGATTCGGCTCTAACTGCGAATTGGTCTTCGGCTTGTCAGAGCTCACTTGGCGATCTGCCGAAGTCGAAGTGGATGTCGGCGCTGAGGTTGGCTTTGTCTCTAGCTGTTGTGCAGATGTCGTGTTCTTACCCGGTGTTTGCGACTGCGATGAAGCGCCGTCAGAAACCGAAGGAGCCGACTCCTGCTTCTCATCTGGCGCCGGGCTTGTGTTAGTGGCCGTATTCATGGCTTCTGCCATGGCTGCCAACTCTTCCGCCAAGGCGTGTCGCTGCGATTCAGTAAGCTGTGCTGGCTGCCGCGCCAACTCTTCTGCGCGAGCCGCTGCCCGCGCGAGTTCCGCCAGTGCCAGAGCTTTGGTCAAATCATCCGGCGACTCCGCCTGTGCCGAGTTGACAAGCTTTGAGGCAGATTCAGACACCGCCGCCGCCGCGCCATCGGCACGCGTCTGTGTGTTTCTGTGCTGCTCATCCAGCGATTCCGCGGCAGACTCCAGCGCCCGCGCCGCTTTCAACGCCGCTTCATCCGGGGGAATCGTTCCTTGACGCAATTCCTTCTCAATCGCATCAAGCTCGGACCGCGTCCGCGCTGCGATCGGGTCTTCACGCTTTGAGTCAGTGGACAGGACCGTGTCCGGTACCGGCGTGATGGCCTGCGCGGCATCATCGATCAGTTGCCGGGCTTGCTCGCTGCTCAGTGCGCTCGTGCTGAGTGGTGCGTGTGGAGTCCAGAACCACATCGCCGTCGCAAACGCCAGCGACAGCGCGACAGTGCCGACCGATGCCACTGTGCGCCGTGCGGCAAGTGGCCACATCGGCACCACTTCGGCCCGCGCTGGTGACACAATCGTGCCAGCGATCTTCTCGCCATGTTGCACCGCCAGTGCGGCAAACGGAGAGGGGTCAGATCGCAACTGCCAGGCGTTGGAAAGTGTGCTCGGATGCCGCAGGGTCTGATCCGCGTGAATAAGCAACGCCAGAGGGTCGCGTGCGCGTGACCAGCCGATATACGCCGCCGCAGACAGGGAGAGCACACTCAAGACCCCAGCCAGTTCCCACTCTGGAATGGCGTGTCCGCTCCAGCGTCCCGTGCCGATGATCATGCCCCACACACCCGCTCCCGTGGCAACCGTCATGGGCAAGGCCCTGAGGAAACACGACGCCATGTCGCGCCGACGCAGCGACCCGGCCAGGGCTGCCGTGGCGGGGGCGTTGCCAGAGTGTGACCGGGAGGGGGTCATGGATAATGGTAGTGACGCGTGACATGGCACATAGGATTCACAAATGTCAACGAACGGACCACAATCTGCCATGCCGCCCGCAGGCGATGCCGCAGCGGTGCACGCCGCCCTCGCCGATCTCGTGGCTGGTCGAAGTCTGTCCGAGCAGCAGTCGGCGGATGTGTTTGAGCGTCTGCTGACGGGTGGGTTGGATGCGGCTCAGATTGGCGCCCTGCTGGCCCTGCTGCAGGTGCGGTTACCCACCGTGGATGAAGTCACCGGCGCCGCGCGCGTCATGCGGCGGCATGTCGCGCCGGTGATCTTGCCCGCCACTGTCAATCCCGACAGTGTCCTCGACACCTGCGGCACGGGGGGAACTGCCAAGTTCCTCAATGTGTCAACGCTTGCCGCGATCGTCACCGCGGCGGCCTCGGGTGGTCGGGTGCGCGTCGCCAAGCATGGCAATCGCTCACGCAGTGGTCGTGGATCAGCGGAGATTCTGGGCGCATTGGGCGTGAATGTCGATGCCGATGCCCACACACAGGCGCGATGTCTGGAGCAGGTGGGAATCAGTTTCTCCTTTGCGATTCACCATCATCCTGCGATGAAGTTTGCAGGGCCGGCACGCCGTGCTGTCGGCTTTCCCACGGTCTTCAATCTTCTCGGGCCGCTGACCAATCCGGCTGGTGCCAAACGTCAGTTGATCGGCGTGTACCGCCCGGAATTGGTCAGCATCGTTGCCGGTGCGCTGTCGCGGCTGGGTGTGACACGCGTGCTTGTGGTGCATGGCGAGGCGGGTGAACATTGTTGTGATGAGCTTTCGATCATGGGACGCACTGTCGGAGCGCTGATCGAGGATGCCCATGTGAAGGGTTGGGATGTGGAGCCGGAAGCTGCTGGCGTGCAACGCGGCGATGTCAGCCAGTATGCATCACTTGATCTGACCGGGGCGGCAGACTTGGCGCGGCGGGTGCTGCGCGGAGAACCCAGTCCGGCGCTCGAGATGGTCGTTCTGAATGCGGGCGCGGCGCTGTGGGTAGGCGGTGTGGCGACGAGTGCGCGCGAGGGCGTAGACATGGCCCGGCACACCATCAGCACCGGAGCAGCCCAGCGCACGCTGGATCAGTGGGCCCAGACATCACGTATGTAGTTCAACCACCCGTGCTCACTCTTCGTCGCGATTCGCGGCGAGCTTGTGCACCGGCATCTTGCGCAGCACCTGGTCGATCAGGCCGTAATCGAGCATTTC
>CAYTYD010000083.1:0-5089 GCA_964441555.1 uncultured Phycisphaeraceae bacterium
TCTCGAGCATCGGCGTGACGAACTTCGGCTCGGGCGATGCGTTCCTGCACTTCGGCGTAGCGCTCGGCCAAGGGGCGAATGTCTGGTTCGCGTGCTGAAGGCATAGATGAGTTTGGGCTCGAACGCCCGTCCGTGTGCGTACCCATAGTCGCGGATCCTCCGCTGCGTGTCCTCATTCCGCTCGGTTTATCGGTTTCCGGGCGGACAACGAGGGCCACGGCTAGTAGCATAACGACCCAGCATCCACCTCGGGTGCGGTTCGGCTTGATTCGCACCACATTCTTCAGGATCACCCCTTATGTCCAGCCCCAACCTTTCCCCTCGCGATTCCTTCCTCTCCGCCGGTGAATCGGCTCCGGACTTCACCCTGAAGGATCAGAATCGCAACGATTTCACGCTGTCGGCCGCCCTGGCCAACGGCGATGTCGTCCTGTGTTTCTTTCCGCTGGCATTCACGGGTGTCTGCGGCACGGAAATGGACTGCATCACCAAAGACCTCGCCAAGTGGTCTGCCAAGGGGGCCCAGGTCATCGGCATCTCATGCGATTCATTCGCCACCCTGAAGGCCTGGGCTGATGCATCTGGATACAAGCAGACCTTTCTGGCCGACATGCACCGCCAGGTGTGCAAGGCCTACGGCATCTATTGGGCCGATCTGAACGTGAGTGGCCGCGGCACCGTGATCATCACTAAGGGCCCGAAGGGTCCGGTCGTCAAGTGGAGCCAGAAGCGTGAACCCAAGGACGCAATGAATTTTGATGAAGTTCTCGCCGCGATGTCGTGAGTATTGACTTCCAACACCCCACCTTTGAGCACCAACCACATGCCCTCATCCATAACCGGCCCTGTCGTCCTCATCATCCGAGATGGCTGGGGGGCCAATCCCAACCCTTCGCACGATTCGTTCAACGCCGTGCACTTGGCCAAGACCCCGGTGGCGGATCGTCTGATGCGCGAGTATCCCTGGGCGCTGATCAAGACCAGCGGCGAGGATGTTGGTCTTCCAGACGCCACGATGGGAAACAGCGAAGTGGGGCACCAGAACATCGGGGCGGGGCGCATCGTGCCGCAGGAATCGCTGGTGATGACCAAGGCGTGCCAGAGTGGTCTGCACACCAACGCGGCGATTCGTGCCAGCGTGGAACGCGTGGCAGCTGATTCGGGCCGTGCCTTGCACCTTTTGGGCATCAATTCGGATGCGGGTGTTCACGGTCTTTTGGAACATCTCTTCGCCATTCTTCAAGCCGCCAAAACGCTTGGCTTGAGCAGTCGCGTCTATATCCACTTGTTTACGGATGGTCGCGATACCGGTCCATACACAGGTTTGGAATACGCCAAACAGGTTCAGGCGGCGTGCGATCGCATCGGAGTAGGGCGAATTGCGTCTGTCGCCGGTCGCTATTACGCGATGGATCGTGATCATCGCTGGGAGCGCGTGCAGTTGGTCTACGAGACGTTGACCAAGGCGTCCGCGACCAGCAACCCGGCTGCGAGCGCGATTGCGGCGATTCAGCACTATTACGACAACCCCAGCGGGGCGACGTTGAAGGGTGATGAGTTTGTGACACCACAGGCGGTGGGCACTTCTGAGCAGATCGCCTCATCCCGGATCAAAGACGGAGATTCGGTGATTTTCTTCAACTACCGGGGCGATCGCCCAAGAGAACTGTCTGCCGCGTTTTGTTTCCCGGATGACAAGTGGGCCAAAGTGAAGCCCTCGCCGGATTCGGGAAAGCATGGCTTTGATCGCGGCACCAAGCTCAACCTGCATTACACGATCATGACCGAATACTGGGAAGCACTGTTGCCCCATGTGCAGGGCGTGGCGTTTCCCAAACCACCGAAGATGGAAAAGATCGGTGGGCAAGTGATCTCAGAGGCAGAACTGAAGCAATTCCGCTGCGCGGAGACCGAGAAGTACCCTCACGTGACGTTCTTTTTCAACGACTATCGCGATGAGCCATTCCCGGGCGAGACGCGTGAGAATCCGCAGTCTCCCAAGGTTGCGACGTATGACCTGAAACCGGAAATGAGCGCCGATCAGGTGTGTGCCGCGACGCTCAAGGCCATCAATGATGTGCATGATCCGCGTCTGATCGTGGTCAACTTTGCCAATGCAGATATGGTGGGGCACACGGGTTCACTTGCCGCGGCGATAGCCGCGTGCGAAACGGTGGATGGTTGTGTCGGGCAGATTGTGGAGGCGACGCTGGCAAAGGGCGGCTCGCTGATTGTGACCGCCGACCACGGCAACGCCGAGCAGATGTTTGATCCGACGACGAATGCGCCGCACACCAGCCACACCGTGTATGACGTGCCGCTGATTGTGGTGGGGGAGCAGTTCAAGAGAAAAACGCTTCGGGGGGATCAGGATGTTTCAGGGTGGTTCAAGCCGGCGGTTCGTGCGAAGCGGGGCCGCCTTGCCGATATCTTCCCCACGCTTCTGCAGATGTTGAATCTGCCACAGCCCGTCGCCATGACTGGTACATCACTGTTTCGCACGTGAGCGAGTTGGGGGGGCGCGACCCTGCAATCGCGGTTGATCACGCACCAACGAGGCAAAAAACGACATGAGTTCATGGTGGCTCTACAACTTATGGAGTGACAACCCCGCACTGGCCGTCAGCTGGGTCTTCTGGGTCATCTTTTCCATTTGTATTCACGAACTGGCCCACGGGTATGCAGCCATCAAGTGCGGCGATTCAACGCCACTGGATACAGGCCACATGACGTGGAATCCTCTCGTGCACATGGGAGGGCTCGCGCTACTGGTGTTTGTGGCGGTGGGTTTCACGTGGGGGGCAATGCCCATCGATCCCTCGCGTTTTCGTGGTAAGTATGACGATGCCAAAGTCGCGTTCGCCGGTCCGCTTTCCAACATCATTCTGGGCACCAGCATGATTGTGATTGCGGCTTTCTGGCAGGTGTTGAGCCATCAAGTTCAGGAACCAGCGCGAGGAAACATCGCGATCTTTTTGCTGGTGGGGGCGGCATTCAATCTGGGGATCGCGCTGTTCAACATGATTCCGATTCCTCCCTTGGATGGATCGAGAATGCTGGCCAACTTTGTGCCTGCCATCGGCCGGTTGTACATGGCGGAGAAAGCACCGTTGGTTTCGCTTGGGTTGCTCTTGCTGCTGATGTTCACGGTGAGTAAGTACTTTTGCTTTGTCACCCTGGGCTCGTCACAGATTGCAATTCTCCTCCTTGCTGAGGGATTGCGATTGATCGTTCCGGGGGCCGGGCCAACCCCGTAAGCCCGTGCTGCTGCGAATCTTGGAAGAAAGTGCCATCGAGCGCGTGCGTTTTGAGATCCGATTGCGTTTGGAAGTTGATGGTGAGCGTGACGGTGTTCATCCGCTTCACATTCAGGTGAGGAAAGGCGCTTTGCACGCGCAAGAATCGCCGGAAAAGCGTAGGTTATAGGACTTAAATTGTTCAGAATTGCGAAATCCGCCGGTCGCAGCAGGTGTTGGAGTCTGGGGTGAATTCCTGCACCACTAACATTGGCTGTCGGTTCAGAGTTCCAAGGGTGTGGATTCTGAATTCAGGTTGTAGAACAGGAAACAGGGAATAGGGAGTTATAGATATGCGTCAGATTCTTTGCCTTTTGGTCATCAGTGGTGCCGCCGCTTCCGCAGCGATGGCCGGTGACACCGTGGTGTACACCGATACCCGTCAGAGTGATGGCAGTCTCGGTGGGTATGTTCGTTATGCAGGCGACAATGGCTCGGGCATTGCGTTCACCTACGCCGCAGGCATCCGTTTGGCGGACATCAAGCGTGGCCCCGGCGGCAGTACCAATTTCGTTGTCAGTGAGGGGCCGCTGACCCTTCCTCCGAATCCCACTCAGGGCACGGGTCACATTTACGCACTTAATAACCTTGACACAGCCGCGACATCGACGGTGATTTCGACCGGCGGCCAGATGTGGAACCCGATCGGCCTGCGTTACAACGCGGCTTCGAATTCGGTTCTGTCCTTGGACAACATCAGCGCTGGTTCGCCGCCGCAAGTGGTTCGCGGCCTCTATGGCGTGAATTACAGCACTGGCACGCAATCATTGCTCCAGCAGGAGCGCGTCGCGATCGCTGGTGTGAGCAATCCAACTCCTGAAGGCCGCGCGTGGCACGAGGGTGGCTCGTACCTGGTCGAGAGCCCCCTGGGGAACGGTGATTACTACGTGATGTCCACGACCGGTGGCCGGTTCGTTGGGCCATACCTCGGCTCTCCCAATCGCAACGTGTCGAGCTTGATCTGGAAGGTGTCGGTCAACGGCAGCGCGACGGCGGCAACTTTCACTGAAACGGTTGATACCGCGTCGGCTGCCTTCACTCGCTCCGGCGACGCGTTGACCAACTTCAACTACACCGACTTCCGCGGCCTGACCGCCAACTCCGGCACCAACACCCTCTATACCACCAGCACCTTCTACGGGCTGATCATGGCCATTCAGCTTGATGGCGCTGGCAACTTTGTGAGTTCGTCGATCGTTCTCTCTGGCCTTGATGCCCCCGAGGCGATTGAGTTCGACGTGTCGACCAACACGCTGGTCTTTTCAGAGCTGGGCACTCGTTCGCTGCGTCGCGTGAATCTGGATGGCTCGGGTCTCACCACCATCGCTTCCGATGTCTTTGTTCGCGGCATCACCTTCACCCCGGGCATCATTCCCACGCCCGGCGCGGCTTCGGCGCTGGCACTGGCCGGCCTGGCTGCGATGCGTCGCCGCCGCTGAGCGGGAGAGTTTGGATCCTGAACTTCTCATCCATCGGGCTCGGCAGTGCGCCGGGCCCGATGTGTTTTTGGTGGTTTATGCTCTGGCATGTCTCAGGCGGGATATCTCCTGACCAATCCGACCGTTGGCATCCGGCACTTGCGCGAGAGTGATCGTGCGGTGTGGAAGTCGGTTCGCGTGATGAGCCGCGAACTGCATCAGCCGTGGGAGCCGCGGCCTGCGCCGGGGATCGAGCCCGGGTCTGATGCTGCGTTTGATCTGGCGCTGGCGACAGGACAACAGCCCGATCGCGAGCGTCTGGGAGTGTTTCTTCTCTCCACCAATAAACTGGTCGCACAGGTGGGATTGAGCCAG
>CAYTYD010000083.1:5099-12455 GCA_964441555.1 uncultured Phycisphaeraceae bacterium
AGCCAGATCTGCCGCGGGCCATTCAACAACGCGGTGATGGGGTACTGGGGTTCGAGTGCGCACGCGGGGCGCGGGGTGGTGAGCGCGGGTGTGCGGCTGGCACTGTCGTACTGCTTTGCGGTGCCGCATTGGGGGCTTGGGCTGCATCGCGTGGAGGCGAATGTGATTCCCACCAATCTGGCCTCGATCCGCGTGGTGCGGCGGGTGGGGTTTCGGCTGGAGGGATTCAGTCCGCGGTATCTGCAGATTGCGGGGGAATATCAGGATCATCTGCGGTTTGCCTTGACCAGTGAAGAGTGGGATGTGGTTCTGCACGTACCGCGCACTGCTCCGGCCCGCGATGCATGAGGGATCGCGATACCCTCAGACCCTATGGCCGCCCCCGAATCCACCCCGAAATCCGCCGCCGATGCCCGTTCCTTTGAGCAATCGGTGGAAGCCATCGAAGCGATCGTGAGCAAGATCGAATCGGGGGAGCTGGGACTGGAGGAATCCGTCGCGGCCTATGAGCGGGCGGCAGCGCTACTGAAAGGGTGCCGCGCGGAGCTGGCCAGAACTGAGCAGCGGGTGATTGAACTTTCCAAAGCCATGACTGAGGCGGGGAAACAGACCTGACCGATGGCTTGAATTCGCCGGCTTTGGTTCTCTGTGTGCCTCGCCTTTCTCCCATGCACAACCTCGAAATGATCCAAGTTGTCTTCATCATCACGCAAGTGGTGTTTGCGTTTGCGTTTGGCGCGTGCGTCGGCTCGCTGACCAACGTGCTGGTGTATCGCTTGCCACTGGGTTTGAGTGTGGTGTCGCCACCTTCGCGTTGCCCCAAGTGTTCGACGATGCTGACGTGGCGTGAGAACATTCCGATCTTCGGTTGGATTTTTCTACGCGGCAAGTGCCGCTTCTGCAAGGCACCGATCAGCGCCGAGTACCCGTTGGTGGAGACGTTTGTTGCCGCGATGTTCGCGGTCTTCTACATCCTTTGGTACATCGTGCCGGTGGATTCGGTGTGGCTGGGCATTCCGTGGGGAAGCATCCGTCCTGAGTGGGCGATGAACGGATTCGCGCAGACGTGGCCCGCCTTCATCGCGCTCTTGACGCTGCTGTCGTGTCTGGTGGCGATGACGCTGGTGGATGCCAAGACCTTCACGATTCCGCTGGTGCTGACCTGGGTTCCCGCGCTCGCCGCACTTTTTCTGCACCCGTTGGGGGCGTGGCTGTCGACGACGACGCTTTTCGGCGGGTTCGGCGGCGGACTGCGTTTCACCGCGCGCGGTGAAGTGTGGGCGATGGCGACACCGGGACCGCACGGCTGGTGGTGGATCGGCGCTTCGATCGGGGGTGTGATCGGACTCGGCATCGCCAACTTCATGATCGCCAAAGGGTGGCTGACGCGGTCTTTCGCGGATTATGAGGAGTGGGAGCGGGGAGTGAATGCAGAGGCAGAAAACCGGGCATCCGGCACCAGGCATCAGGCATCAGCGGATGCGGAAGGCAAAGACGGGACCTCTGGTGAGATCGTGGGGCCGGGCTCTGGGGGGGGAGCCGCTGAAAATGGGGGGAAAAACCCCGATTTGACCAGCATCCCGGAGCCGGGGATGCGCAGTGAAGCGACTGATCTGCCCACAACAGGAGCTCATCTGGCCGCTTCAGGAGCTCATCTGGCCGCTTCAGGAGCTAACTTGGCCACTTCAGGAGCTCATCTGGCCACTTCAGGAGCTAACTTGGCCACTTCAGGAGCTCATCTGGCCGCTTCAGGAGCTAACTTGGCCGCTTCAGGAGCAAACCTGCCCACGAATGAAGCTCATGCGCGGCACACTGCTCCCCCTGCGGGGACATTCAACCCCGATTCTGGCCCAAAAACGCCGAATGCACCTGATTCATCCCCTGATTCCGGTGCTTTGGGCTCTCCTGATGCCCTGCCTTCTCAGTCGCAGGCCGAGATGTGGATCCAATACCCGCACGCCCGCCGCGAGATGGTCAAGGAATTGGCGTTTCTGGCCCCGTGCGCGCTGTTGATGATGGTGGGTGGGGCGTTGGCGGTGAAGCTGACGGGGCCGTGGGCGGTGCACCCGGCCACTGGCCGCGGGATTCCGGCGTTCGAGGCGCCGCTGTGGCTTGTCGCCCTCGGCGGTGTGCTGATGGGATACCTCATCGGTGGTGGCATCGTCTGGCTCTTCCGGATTCTGGGGTCGCTTGGGTTTGGCAAAGAGGCGATCGGGCTGGGTGATGTGCATTTGATGGCGGCGGTGGGGGCGGTGCTCGGTTGGATCGACCCGATCCTGGCGTTCTTCGGCGCGGCGTTTGTCGGGATCGCGTTGCAATTGATCAAGGTGCTGTCGGGGGGAAGGATTCGGCGGGCGATGGCCTATGGGCCGTGCCTGGCGATCGCGACGGTGCTGGTGATCTTGTGTAAGCCGGGGATCGAGAAGGCGATGACGGTGATTCTCAAGAGCGTGACGCCGATCGATCTGCCGTGACCGCAGAAGTGCCTGTCGGTTGCTGTGGAGAAGGCAATTGTTTTGTGCGCGGATGCGAAAAACCTGCCTGTCGATTGGGCGCAAAAGCCGCCTGTGGTCGATACAGTGGCTCCGCTTGAAGAATCAGAACCCCGAGCCTCCCAACTCGCGCTGTGGTGGAATCCGCAGCGTGAGGTCGAGGGTGGTTGGGTGATGGACACGTCTGATTCGGCGGAACTTTTCACGGAAGGACGCGATATGGCTGGTGGCAAACTCAAGGTCGTTGGTAGTGTTCTGGGTGCGTGCCTCATGGTTGTGGGTCTGACCGGCTGCAACAACGTGAGCAAGGACAAGTACAACGCGCTGCAGCAGGAAAATACCGATCTGCACGGCAAGGTCACCGAATTGCAGACCAGCAATCGTGAGAAGGACATTCAGCTCACCGGCCTGCAGGGTGAATTGGCCAATGCTCGCGCTACCCCGGCGCCTCAGCCCCAGGTCACCTCCATGCCCCCCACGGATGATGGTCGCGGCACGGCTCGCAAGGCACCCCGCACCGAAACCCTCGAGATCGCCGGCGATGTCGCCTTCCTCTCGGGTAGTGCGACGCTGACCACCGCCGCCAAGAAGGAGCTGGACACCTTTGCCAGCAAGCTCAAGAACACCTACGCCGGCCGCAGCGTCCGCGTGGAAGGGCACACCGACAGCACACCGATCAAGAAGAGCAAGTGGGGCAGCAACGAGGCCCTGAGCCAGGCCCGTGCTGAGGCCGTCAAGACCTACCTTATCTCCAAGGGCGTCTCCTCTGGCCGCATCGAGGCGATCGGCTACGGCGCAGCGAAGCCCAAGGGCTCGCCCTCGGCCAGCCGCCGCGTCGATGTCGTCGTCCTTGCCGACTAACTTTCCGGCTCATGTGCCGAAAAGGCTGGCAAAGGCGAAGTCGATCGACTTCCATCGTGAATCAACTCCGGGCTCACCTTGCGGTGGGCCCGGTGTGTTTTTAAGGAAGGCAACAGGCACTGGGCATTGGGCTTTGGGAAGCAGGAAGAATCAATCGCGGCCGCTGACGCTGCGTGAGCCGAAGCCGCCGCCACCTGTGCCGATGGGGCGGAGGAGGAAACCAAAGCCGGTCTTGCCGGTGACAGCGTTGTAGGAAACATCGACACCGAAGACGACGGAAGCGGAGCGACGCTGCAGATTGGCGGAGAAATCCTGGAAGGTGCCGGTCTTGGCGCTGTAACTGGTCATGGCACCGAGTTGGTATTTGTCGCTGACTTTGTATTGGCCTCCGACGTCGAGGAACTGGGAATCCTGACTGTTGATGAAGCGGTATTCCATGAAGGTAGAGAAATCCTGGCCTTGCTCAAGGAGCATGCCCACGCTGGTGCGGGCGGGCTGATTGGCCTCAAAGTCGTAGACGTTGCTGGCGGTGAAGGCAAGAGTGTCGGTGGCCTGCCACGCGGCATCGGTGAGGAAGAATTCGCCGGTTTCGGAGTTCTCAGGACGGGATTCATACCAGCGACCGATGGGGCTGCGACGGTCGGCATCCTTGCTGGCGACGATGTAGTCGGTGTCGAGGCGGAAGACATCGACGCTGCGTTGCTTGCCGGGCTCTCCGCGCATGGTCTGCCACGTCTGGTGGATGCCGATCCGGGTCTGCGTGCCTTCGGTGAGGGCCTCGACGGCCTGGTCGTAGACGGGGAGGGTGCTGCCTTCGCGATTGCTGCCAGCGGTCCAGATGGTGACGCCGGGTTCGATGATGTGTCGCACGCGCGACATATCAAAGAAGCGCGACTGCACACTGTCATCAACTTTCTGAAGCGTGGTGCTGACGCGGACGCCGGCGGAACCCCAAATGCGAAGTTGATCGTCTTCGCCGGGGGCGTAGTTTCCAAAATCGGTGTCGTACGCGGTGACGCGAGCGACGCCGAAGGGAGTGATGTTGACCGGGCCAGCGTGCAACTGGCTCATGAATTCGTGGCGCGTATCGGCGCGGGTGACTGAGGATTCACGGTACCCCTCGGCGCGGAGACGATCGGCGATGCGCTGCTGGCCATTGATGCCGAAGGTGCGCTGGGCGAGTGAGTTATTGAGGAAGCCTCGTTCCTTGGCGATGGATTCGTCAAAATCCATGCCGAGAATGCCGACGCGGTATTCCTGCGACCAGGTGAGAAGGCCGGGGCTGGTTTCTGCAAAGAGGTCATCATTGAGCCGGGTGTAGGAGACTTCCGGCATCTTCCGGACGCTGTAGCCCTGACTCTGAAGCAGGTACTCGTTGGCGACGAAATCGTTGAGTGAGCCCTTGGCCTGCAGGGTGAGGAGTGTGTTGTCTTCGCGACGGGTAGCGAGCATCTGGGAGGCGAATTCGCGGCGCTCGGCACCCATGTTCTCAAAGAAACCATCAACAAATGCGGGATCACCGATGTGTGCAGCTTCGGTGAAGAGGGTCCAGTGCTCGTCGATGCGCCAGCGGTTATCGGCGAGAATCATGCCGCGACCGCCGCCATTGCGATCGATCTTGGTGCCGGGACGAAGGACATCCGTGCCACTGTCATCGAGGACGCCATAGGCAAAGAGTTCGCCCTGAGAGTTGGGATTCTGCCAGGTGAGGCGAGTGCCGCCGGCGAAACCACGATCGGCGTAGTAATCGGTGAGGACATCGATGCTGAGATTGTCGGGACGCTTGCGGCCCAGAAGGCCGTAGAGATTCCAACGGACCTTGGCGGCCAGGCCGCTGGAATTGGAGTCTTCGAGGCGGACGTCTTTGATGGGGGCATTGCCGGGATCGCCGGTGAAGCGAGGTGCCCAGGCGATGGGAAGCCCGTACGCGCGGAGCGTGATTCCCCGCATGTCGGCGGTGACACCACTGGGCACATCGCCTTGATCGGTGCCACCCAAGCCGCCGAGTCCGGAGCCGAGGGCAGAAAGGACGCCCTCTTCACCGGGTTGAGTTGTGCCAGATCCAGTTCCTGTTCCAGATCCATCTCCGGTCGCCTGTACATCGCTGCGGGTGATGACGACGGACTTGGCGCCGATGGAAAGATCGGGATCGAAGAAGGCGGTGGTGGAGAGACGGGCTTGCTCGGCGCTGAATTGGTCCTTGGATTCCTGGCGAATGGTTTTGGCGCGGACATAGAGCGGGAGTGAGCGTTTCTGGTCGTACGTCCAAAAGACGCTATCGAGCATAACCGCTTTGTTGGCCTGAAGGTCGTAGTAGACTTTGGGTCCGCGGACGCTGATCTTGCCATCGCTGGCGACGACATCACCTTCGAGATAGATGCCGCGGACGTTGCTGGCATCGAGGCGGGAAATCTGGCTGAGGGGTCCGGGCGTGAGGAAGACGACTGCACGCTGGGCGGTCATTTCCAGAGTGCGGCCGGATTCGGCATCCGCATACTGCACCACGATGCCATCGGAAGCGATGATGGTGTTTTCGTCCGTACCGGACTGGATGGTGTAACCGCCTGCGCTGATGCCGATGGTGCCGGTGGTGCGGAAGATGCTGTCGGGAGAATCGACTCGGGGAGCATCAGGGCGAGGCGCATTGGGCGAACCTTGTGCTGCGGCGCCTTGCGCGATTGGGGCTGATGGATTTGCTGTAGTCGTGCGTGAGGTGGACGTTCCGGTTTGATTGGTTGTGTTGCTGGCGGTCTGCGTCGAGGGCTTTGCGCCTTGAGTGGCGTCTTGCTTGGCTTGGACGCGGGGCGGCTGGGCCTGACGTTGATTTTCCGAGCGGTTGGAGGCACGGCCGGACGATGCGCCAGAAGAGGAAGCGGTGCGACGGTCGGAGGCGGAATCGTCGCCTTCCTTAGGAGCGGCTTGCTTTGTGGCGATGGCGGATTTGCGCGGGCCCAGGCCACTGGCCTCGAGCATGGCGGCGACGGCCTTTTCGTCATAAACAGCAGGCAGCGGGGGAAGGTTTGCGGTGCGACCTGGAGAGATGCGCGATGAGCCATCACGCGTGGCGAGAAGTTGGCCTTCTTTCTCAGCGAGCGCGGCCACGGCCTTCTGGGCGGTTGTGGGCCGACCTGCGTTGGCTTCAATCGCATCAGCCAGTGCCGCGGCGGCGGTGGCATTAAAAGCAAGTGACGCGTCGTCGGTGGGGGCCGAGCGAGTCAGCAGGTCAGCGGCCATGGTGACGGGCTGTGCAGCGGATATGACGGCGCGAATGGGGAGTTTGTCGGCCTTGATGGTGATGCCAACATCGGCGGCAGGATTCTCCACGTTTTCGAGGAAGGCAAAGACCTGCCAGGTTCCAGCATCGGCGGTGCCATTCAGACGCCAGAGCCAGAGTGTGCCACGAGTGGCCTGGAACTCCTGCCCAGCGAGGGTGACACGGACATCGCCGTCGAGAGAAAGACGTTGGATTCCGTTGTCGGTCCAGACGTTGACGCGATTGGCGGCGAAGCGAAGGTTGCCGGAGACCGGGGCAAGGGCAAAGCGGACGGTTTCGGCTGTGTCGCCGCGGAAGGCGCGAGTGGCGGTTGCCGCGGCGTGTGCGGAATGGAGGGTGGCGCAGGCTGTCGCTGCGAAGGCCAACGCGCAGGCCAATGTCACGCGGGCTGAGCCGAGTGGAATGGCTTTGCGGGAGATTGGATCGACAGCGGAACGAGCGGGCTTCATCTGGGGGCAATGCTACCGCGCATCGATGCCCCATGCGGGGGACCGACAGCGGTAAACGCGGATGTTTGGGGCGTGAAAATCAGTCGACCTTGTGCATGGCCTTGAGGGCGCGGATGCGTTCGGGGAGACTGAAGAGACGGATGAACCCTTCGGAGTGCTGCTGGTTGTAGACCTCTTCCTTGCCAAAGGTGGCGAAGGTTTCGGAGTAGAGGGAGTTGGGGCTCTTGCGTTGCACGGCGGTGGCGGTGCCCTTATAGAGGCGGACGACGATTTCACCGTC
>CAYTYD010000084.1:0-12334 GCA_964441555.1 uncultured Phycisphaeraceae bacterium
TCGGGCCACCCCGAGAGTGGTCCGCCAACCCTCCGAAACGGTCTTGTACAGGGAGTTCGACTCACGTAAGTCCTTATCTGACAAGGACTTATGACAATTTCGACCCCTCTGAAAGCCGCGATTTCCTCGCGGCTTTTTGCCTTTATTGGGCCTGTTTTCAGAGCGTTTGTGAACGGTTCATTCTGCGGGCGGACGGCAGGACGCGAAATCACCGCCGCCACGACTCTCAGACTCTCGGAAAACTCTCTCTTTTGCCCCCTCTCTGGTGAACGCGATTCGCTGGTGAAAGAGAGCTGTCGTGATCTCGTTCACCTTACGGAAAAGGGAGATAATGCGCGCGTGGGGCACAGAGATTGGGGGCAACATGGTGAAGAAGAAACGGCGGAAAAGTAGATCGATTATCCCACCTTTCAAACCCGGAAACATGCCGCCTCTCGATGGATCGAAAGAGAGATATCGAAGATAGGATGTTGAACATGTGCTAACGCTGTGGGGCTAACGAGATATCGCCTCAGTACTGTCAGTTCGCAGCAACTGCTCCTTCGCCCATTCTCGCCATGCCTGTGTTTCGCCCCTGAGAGCGAGATCCGCAAGTCGACTCTGGGTTGCTGAGTCACGCTTCCCTGTGCGGACCTGCAGCCGAACCAGCGATTGAGTGGCTTGCAGGTGCTCCGGGTACGCATCAAGAGCACTTTGATAGGAAGCCAAGGCATCATCGTGACGACCAGCCTTTTCGTACACAGAACCAAGATTGATGCGAGGGTCTGGATGGCCTGGCATGAGGCGGCGAGCCCACTCGAATTCCGCAGCCGCTTCGTACAGTTTCCCCTGACTGAGGTAGAGAACTCCGAGGTTATTGTGAGCGGGGCCGTGATAGAGGTCTGCTGCGAGTGCTTGGCGAAGTAGGGATTCGGCTTGTTTGGGGTTGGACGTGATCTGGTCTGCCGCACGGGCGTTCAAATCATCCGCCTTGCGAGGGTCGCGCGAAGACTCGGTCATGGGTGCGTATGGGTCTGTGGAAGTTCGCGAAACGCATCCCGGCAGTACACACAGCGGCGAAATCGCCAACAGGACTGGAATAGCGGCAGCGAGATGGATTAATGGCTTGGTCATGGTTGTTGGCGTGGTCGTTGTCATGGCATGAGCGTCGCTGGTTGTACAGCGGGCTTGGGAAGGAATCGACATTCGATGGTGAGTTGGATGGTCAGTGGTGCTTGAATGGTGCGGTACTCGCGGCCAGATTCCTTGGAATCGAGGGGTTGAGGAGAGATGGTGATCGCAACGGGGGTCCACTCTGGGCGGCGCGAACGCCAGATGGAGAGGAATCGACCAAACTGAGCAAGTGTGATGTTGCTGAGGGTCAGACGGGCAGAGCGACGCCGGATGCTTGTTCCGTTCTCTGCTGCCTGGTCAGCATCGGCTTGGAACGTCACGAGAGATGTAGGCGGAAGGCCTGCCGCGGCGAGGGAGTCCGTGATCTGCCCGCTCAAGCCCGGGGAAGGTTCACCATCATAAATGGTGTTTGGTTGTTGGGAGAGGCTCTGCTGAATTCGGCCGACCGTATCAGACACCTGAACCAGCGATATCCTGGAAGCCAATTCGAGACGATGTGCATCGAACCACCTCAAGGCTGACCACGAGATGATGACAATCGACATCAGAAGTGCAAGCCACGGAAGGTGCCGGATCATCATGAGGCACCTCCCTTTTGCGGGCGGAACTCCAATTGAATCTGCGTGCTCGTGCTGCGAGCAGAAAGCCGTGGTTCGAGAAGTTTCCAACCGGTGAGCGGTTTCAGTCGGGTGATGAGTTCCTGTGGATCGCCCGAGGTCGTGATTGACAGCGAGAGTTGATCTCGTGATGCAGAGAGAATCTCTACCCGTGGGGTTTCCGTCAGATCCGATGGCCAACCTGCTAGAAGCTGAGCGGTGACGAAACCAATATCCACCGAGGTTTGCGTTCCTGCACGCTGCAGTATCTCACTGCGATCAAGGCGCACCTTCAGCAAGTCAGCGGCTTGGGAAGCGGTGACGGGAGTTCCCAGCGTTTGTGAGGCAAGTGATGCAAGTTGGCTCTGGTACTTGCCCGCGAGGGATTCGGCGTGGCTGGCGCGACGGTGCACTCCGATCGCCAGAAGCAGAGTGGCGGCAAGTGTCACACCGCTTAACCAGAGGGCTCGGTGTCGCTGATGCCTGCGAATGACGGGGGGAGTGAATGAACCAGTTAGGAAATTGATCTCACTTAGTTGTGGCAGGGTCTCGGAGTGCGATGACTCCAGCCACTCTGGGAACGACGCGGGCCCGCAATGAATGATGTGAGGGGGGAGACTACCGAGCAGTTCCTTGGGAACGCCGCAGACCAGAATGTGATCGGAGGACATCGCACTCACTGAGAAGGCAAGATCAGATGCCGCGCAGGGCAGATCGTCTTGTAAAGACTCCTGCAGTTCGATCGCAGTTGGTGTGGCAGAGAGAGAGGCTTGGCGATCCAGCACAACCCAGTAGAAGCGATCGGCGGGCCATTGAAGAACAGCAGGAGCGTCAGGAGGAATATTGCTCATCGCTTTCCCCCAGATTCAGTAGCCGCTGTGTCCAGTGACAGGATGTGGTGATGAGCAGGCGATGGCTGATTGTGGGTTGTGAATGACAGTGTAACCGTTGCTTTCGTGATTTTGGAGACCGTGCGATCTCCGGCAATGTCGCCTTCACGCACTGTCACAAGTTTGTCAAAGTCTGGATCGTACAGGGTCGCTTGGTATTTCCCGGCGGACTGGGTGATGGCGATCAACTGCACCTTGACGGTCGGCGGCGGAGGAGGAGGGGCTGGAGGAGGAGGCGGGAGTGCCGCGAGCGACCAGATCATGGAATCAAATGGTCTGGAATCAAACGCAGTACCGTTTGGAGTCAGCGCGGGCGCGAGGGAAGTCGTTGGTGCGGTAATTTCCGGCGAAGAGAGTGGCCAGCAACACCACACTGCACAAGCGGCGACCACGCCCAATCCAATCAGGATGATGCGGCGCGTTCGAATGTGTTCGCGAACGAGTCCACTTATCGCCCAGTTCCCTTCACCTGTTCCTTCGTTGGCGATGGAGTGGGTAGCGATCGCATTCGAATCCGACTCCGCAGTCTGGGGAGCCGATTCGGAACGCGGCGGCAGCCCCGAGTCGCTGTCAGAGCGGACCTCGCTGAGTTGAGTGCGTAGAGAAGTCATGCGGCAACCTCATCATCGAGTGTGCCGGAGATGACGCGAGCGATCTCATGAGAGGTGGTGAGGCCCTGGCTGGTGATTCGCTGTCCCTCTTCGAGCAGGGTCCGCATGCCATCAATCTTGGCAGACATGAGAATTTGCGAAGTTGGAGCACGCGCCGCGATCAATTCACGAATCGATTCAGAGATGGTGAGGAACTCGAAGACTCCAATGCGGCCGCTGTAGCCCGTGTTCAAGCATGCTTCGCAGCCGCGACCATCGCAAGGTAAGTGCTTTCGACGGACCAAACGCTGCGCGAGCACTGCGGAAAGGGAGGAAGAGACTAGGAACGGTTCGACTCCGAGATCGAGCAAGCGAGCGACTGCACTGACCGCGTCATTGGTGTGCAAGGTAGAAAGGACGAGGTGGCCCGTGAGCGACGCCTGCACGGCGATTCGTGCTGTTTCCTCATCGCGAATCTCCCCCACCATGATGACATCTGGATCCTGGCGGAGGATGTGGCGAAGGCCGGATGCAAAGGTCATGCCCTTGCGCGGATTGAGTTGAGTCTGGCTGATGGCGAGTCCCGCGATGGAAAGGTCGTACTCCACCGGATCTTCGATCGTCATCATGTTGAGATTGCAGCCCGCGGCTGGAGTGCTGGCTGCATACTGGCGATTCATGTGCGTCAATGTGGTATAGAGCGTGGTGGTCTTGCCAGAGCCTGTGGGGCCGGTGACGAGCATGATGCCGCTGGAACGGGTCGTTTCGCGGAGGAATCGTGAGGACACATGCTCGGGCATGCCCAAGGCTTCGAAACTGAGCAGGGATGCGGAGCGCGTGGTGTCCAGAACGCGAATGACAATCCGCTCACCGTAGGTGGTGGGAAGAGATGCCACGCGCAAGTCGATTCGGCGTTGGGAGGATGGCTTGTTTGCGGAATTGAGTTGAGAACCAATGGTCACGGAAGCACGGCCGTCCTGCGGGGCGCGGGTTTCCGCAACATCCAGCCGGCTCATGATCTTGATGCGGCTGATGACCGCGGAGGCCAACGAGCCGGGAAGCTCGCGCACGGTGAGCAGGACACCATCGATGCGATAGCGGACGAGTACACGATCGCGAAGAGGTTGTATATGCAAGTCGCTGGCACTGCGTTGAATGGCTTCAAACAGGAGCAGATCAACCAGACGTACCACATCGCCCTTGTCTGTGGTATTCAGGAGGTCGGCTTCTGGGTCCACCGTCTCAGCAATCTGCTGTCCGACATCGCCGGTCACGGAGAGGATGTTCACCGGAGTATCGTCATCTGAGCCGCGAGAAGCGGATGCCGCTTGATGCGCGGCAAAGGCACGATCGATCAGCGAAGCGATGTCTTCATCGGCTCCGACGGTGCACACCACGGGACGTTGTAGCCGCACACCGATATTGAAAGGAACATGGGGCAGGGTGCGGGATGCGACGAGAAGGTGTTCTGTGTTATGGCGGCATCCTGCACTGACCACCAGATGCCTGCGTGCGAACTCTCTGGGTACTCGATCCAAGAACTCCTGCGACGGCAATAGCGAGTTAGCAGCCGCCACGTTCGGTTGCATTTGAACCGGCGCGGCACTCTTGGATTCGATCTGTACGCCAGAGGTCATGCGATGTGCCAAGGCTGGTGATGAGTTCTGTGGAGTGGAGTTACTTGATGATGCGTGGTTCAGACTGTGGGAAGCCGTCAGAGATGCCGAGTGGCTCGGATTGCTGCGCTGAGAGGTGCTTGAGATCCTCAAACCCCGCGTTGCGAAGCACCGTGGCACGAATGAAGGTGTAGAAGCGGGTTCGTGCCGCAGAGCGCGTTCGGCTCTTGAATGCTTCTCCCAGCACTGGAATGTCCCCCACCAATGGAACTTGGCTGACTCCCTTGGAGTCGGAGATCAACTCGATGCCGCCGATGACCACAACGTGGCCATCGGGGAGAGACGCGACGCTGGAAATCGTGTTCTGCTGCTTGGGTGGTGGAAGTCCGGGCCCGCTTGCCGCGCCGACGAAACTGCTGAGGCGGATGTCATACACCAGTGAGAGATGATCGCCCTGAGCAATCTGTGGCTGTACAGAGACTGTCGTACCCGCATCTTCCGTTCCGCCATAACTGGTCGTAGTCGCAGTGTTGGAATTGACCGTGGTGGCGACCGGCTGCTGAAGGACAGACGAAAATGATGCCCGCTCATTGTTCCGCACCAGCAAGCGTGGCATCGAAGACGTGCGTCCATTGTTGAGCGATTGCAACGCCTTGATCACGACACTGAAATCGCCCGGATTAATGACACTGCCCGTGAAGCCGGTGCCATCAATGGGCGAGCGGTTGCCAGCCGAGCCACTGCTGAGTCCAAACAGACTGGAGAGTTTGACGGCAGATCCATCCAGAGAGCCCAACCGCTCAAGTTCGATGCCCAGGTTCAACGCATCAGAATCGGTCAAACTGATCATCATTACTTCCAGCATCACCTGCGGCTGACGCACATCCAGGAGTGTGAGCAACGAATCAATCTGCGACAGCAACCGCGGCTCACCGATTGCAATCAACGTATTGGTTGACTCATCTGCCGTGAGGGTGACACGGCCACGGGAGCGAATGCTCGCCACTTCGCTTTGGCCTTGCGAACCGCGCGTTGAGGATGTTGTGTTGCCAGACTCGCGACTGGTGTTCGTGCCTGTAATAGATGCAGAGTCTCCTTGAGAGGCAAGCGTTGTGGACGGATCTCGAATAGTGCGCTGCTGACCTGCATCAATCACCTGATCGCGTGCGTTAGCCGCTATCGCATCACCGGCTCCGGCTTGAAGAAGTTGCGTGAGTGTTCCAACAATCTCGGCGACTGGGCGGTTCTTGATCGGATACGCCCGCAACGGTGCACTACCGGTATCCGTGGCATCCAGTCGCTTGAGAAGATCTTCAATCACGCGATGCTGTGCGGCGTTCGCTGTGATCACCAGACTTCCCGTCAAACCATCTGGCACAACCTTCAGTCGTCCAGTCGCCACACCGTTGGAGCGAGTGACCTCTTCGATCAACTTGGCTACGTCTTGAACGGCAAAGACTCTCGGAACATATGTCACCGTCGTCTCTTCTTTGCCGCCATCCAGTTGAGCAACCAGTTCTTTCCAACGTGGCAGATCCTCGCGCGGTGCAACCACAAGGAGTGACGCATCCGTCGAGCCCGCAATCACCTCACCGGGAGTGCGCTTGCCACGCAGTGCATCAGACTTCTGTGCCAACTGCATCACCAGCGGGGCAACCGCACTCGATAGCCCGCTTCGCACGGGTAGTTCTTCGACAACCACATCAGATCCAGCCAGTTCGGGAGAGTCCATCATCGCCAACATGGCGCGGCACTGCTCAATCCGCGCAGTCAGGTCCGAAATCAGCAACACACCCTGGCTCGACACCTCTGTCAATGTCCCGCCCGGCTTTGAAAGTAATGGCCGGATCAAGTCCGCTGCTTCTTTCAGGGTTCTCCCTTTGGGACGAATCGCGACAAGTTGGAACCCCGCAGCATCCGCATCGCCAATCTGAACAAGTGATGAAGATGCCGCAGCATCCACCAGTTTGACGACGGAGAACTGCCTATCGCCCTGCCGCACGGTGGTGAACCCCTTAGATGCAAGCAGACGATTTGCCAGATTCCAAAGGTCTTGGTTTGTAAGTTGCTGAGGTGCGCGAATCGTGACGGGGACTTTCAATGCTGCGGAGTCATAGTCGATGGTGTATCGCAATCGCTCGGAGCACAGATCAATCAGACGAGCAAGATCAAGCTGGGAAGGCAGCGAAATTAGGGTGTTCGCCTCAGGCGCAGGTGGCTGAGCGGCGGGCTGTCGAACCCAGTTCAGCGTGCACAAGCTATACATGACAAGCGCTAGGAGTGACATGGTCTTCTCGCAGAGTGTGTGCGACAAGTCTACTGAAAATGTGAAACCTTGCAAGTGGGTTGCCGGCAAATCTCGGCGATTGGAAAAAGTGTCGTTCGCAGACTTGCACAGGACAAGCACTTATGCACGAACCTGACAGACTGTTGTCAGGTTGCCTGAAGACTTGGCTTGACGATGGTGAGCAGTTTTGGCATACTGCTCAAAGGTGGAGTCGTGAAGAAAGACACCTACTCGCAAGGGATGCATCATGATTCGATACAACGCTGTTGTGAGTGTCGCGGCCGTGATTTCGATAATTGCTGCGGTTCACAGCACTCTCGCGTTCTTTACCCCTCCGCCTCCAAGTGCATTTGGACCGATCAATGGCGCCAATGGCAAAGTGTTTCCATCTGTGGATGTGCCACGGGCCGCGGCCCCACCGGATCCTTTGCAATCAAAGATCGTCAAGACGTTCATCGATGGCAAATGGCATTTTCGATGGGATCAGCAGTTCCGATCTGCTGGTTATCACTCACTCATGCACACCATCGGTTCTCAATTACCTGATGGTGTAAGTCAGAATCGCTTGCAGTACATCACGTTGCTCGACTCAGCTTTTCAGCTGATTGGTCAGCATGATGAACGCTTTCAGATGCCAACTACGCTCCCGCCCAACGGAGCGATACATGGACTCGCGTTTGGGTCCCGCCTTCCAATCAATCTGTTCGCCTCAGTTCCGGGAGATTTCCTTGATCCTTCGCCGACATTGGGCGGCACGGCGGTGCCTCTCCTGCCGCCAGGTGCCGATGGTGCTGCCACGGGATGGAAGGGACTCAATCGACCCACCCTCAACGGTGCGGTGGACTTGGTCACAGGTGTGCCGCTTGCAAGAGTGGTTGATTTGGAACTTCCATTTGATGGCGCGACCTTTCGAGTGGTGCGCACGCGTAGCGCATCGCGGCACGGGAACGACATGGCAAACGAAGATGCCCAGATCATCGGCGACGACTGGTGGGATTGGGCAGGGTTAGGGTGGATGACCGGCGAGAATCCGCTTCTTCTCGTCGATTCTTGCATTCCGGACATGTCACATCGGGCAAATCGGACGACTTGGCTAGTACTCGATGCATTCCACTCGATTCCTTTTCAATTCATCGAAAGCGCGGGGCAATACGAAGCGCCTCCTCGATTCCGAGCGACTCTCATGCATGATGGTGCGTGGGGTACCTTTCAGGACGGTGAGCGTGGCTGGAGGAGGCGACCACAACAGTACACAGTGTCACTCTATGATGGAATGCTGCATTACACTTTTGTAGCGATTCAGAATGGAGGAATCGCCCTGGAACCGAGTGCGTCTGCGACTGTTCGCGCGAATGCTGCCATCGCGGATCTTGAGGATGTTCCTCCGCACCTGTGGGATACTCAGTACAGTCAACTGCCTCCGTCCGGCATCGAATCGCTCGAGTTGAGAAGTCTGGCAGAACGTTGGATTCTGCTACCTCCACAAAGTAACGAACATAGAAACCCATATCTCGCCAAGGAGAACCGTGGTCTTGGCCTGCCCACGCTGGGATTGTGTACTCGAATCGAAGACAACTATGGCCACATTGTGGAAATGAACTACGCCCCAGTCACGCAGACAAACCTGCGTGATACTTCTCCGATGATCGATAATCAGCCCCCGGGAAACCCTCCGGAAGTTCCGCCTGGTGACGGAAAGGATGACCGAGCTCAGCATTCAGACTTTACCGAAGTGTTTCAAGACACCTTCCGTCGCGGCCAGCTCCACTACATAGAGCTCAAGAAGAAGAACGGTACAGGCCCTGAGCAGGTGAGGTGGACTCTTCTCTATGCACACAGGCGTTTTGAAGGCACTGGCGGCGAGTTTCGCGATTCGAGTATTCGTGTTGGAGAAAGCGCTGCCGGAAATTGGGCCGAGTGGTTGCGACCATGGCTTGCCAAACCGGCTGCGGGCGAAGATCCGTACGCGTCGATTCGCGATGACCTCGAATGTTATGACGGCAGTTTAGCAATCGAGGCGATTTATGCGTTTGAGGGCGATGTCCAAGGAATAGCAAGTATTCCTCTACTCACTGTCTCTCAGCGGAAAAAGTACCCGGTTGTCGAAGGTTCAGTTGTACTAGATGGTAGCGATGACCCGATTGCTGATCATAATACAGACCCTCCTCCAAACACGCAGCTAGTTCCAACAAATTGGAAGCACAGGGTTCGACACTTTTACAGATATGACACGCTCACCACGATTCAAGGTGAAGGCAATCGTCGACTTTACTGCCCCTTGGGCGCACCAGTCCTCATCAAAACACTCGTTCAAACTCGAGAGGATCCCCAAGACACCAATACCCAGACGATCTCACGCAATACCGCGTATCAGTACTCTGCTCAAACAGACGGTCAGCCCGGCAATCCAGTCACGCCGATACAGATGAGAGTAGATTCTAGCACTACGCCAGATCCCACCGGTTTGAACCCGTGGTCTGAGCGTGGATCACCTCCCTGGCTCTGGCTTGATCGCATCTATACCGATGACGACATCAGCCGAATCAGAAGCTGGGGTGTCGAGAACAGTCAAGGCCCCATACAAGCAATCGGTCAAGCCGCCGCAGCATTAGGTGTAGATGAAATCGCGGCACATTGGAAAGCTAATGCTCCGTCTAATTTCTGGAGCTCGATTTATCCTCTCGCGTCCATTTCTTGGGAACAATTTCCCGTCGGAGATACATTTTGGAGTTCGTCCGCGTCATCTGCTCGATATCCCGCGTTCACTTCTCTGTCTTCTGCTGGTTTCATAGACAACATTAATCTAAACCATTCTCATCAATACGGTGGCGACAATTGCGCCGGAACTGTTTCGCGGCTTGTGATGCGGAGTAATGACAAAGAACTCGCCTATCAGATCAACCGGGCGACTCAGGGGCCATTTGGGTCTGAACGTGCCGCAACCTGCCTCCCGGGATTCATGCCAGTCGTTATAGGCTACGGTGCTCCAGGTCATCAGTCCATGCGTAGTCGTTTCGTCTCACCATACCAGTGGACCGCATACCCCGCATACGGCAGCGCGGGCGAGGTCTGCTGGGACCAGCCACCAGATTTGGAGATGGCTCGATGGATTTCGCTCATCGACCAATATGATTCGCGGTCCTCACTAGAAGCCAATATCAGTTACAGCAACGGCGAACCTGGAAACAATGCTGAGATTACTCTTCGTCCAGGAATGGTCTCGCGGCAGGTCATTGATCTCAATCCCAGCGGCGTCACCATTCGAGATCGATCTTGGAATATTGCCACTGGTCAGCAAACTACCGTGCAGAACGGTTTTACCAAAACCTACAAGTACGCGTTAGCAAACGAATTATTCAGCTCACAAATTGACGCGCTGGCCAGCAGCATTCCGAGCGAAGCTCGAGAAGCGTACTTTGCGGCATTTCGTCGCGAGATGCTCCTTGTTGAAGAGCGATCCTTTGGTTGGTCGGCTGTTCCGGAGGGCAGTCGCGATGAGAAAGGTCTCATCGTCTTCCACGAGTACGACTTCACGCCCTTTATGATCGAGGTATCGTCTCCTGATCCAGATACCAATCAACCCAAGTACACGCCAGCCGTTCCCCTCAGTTCGTTCATACAATGCAATCGCCACGGCATCAAGCGCGGCGTCAACGGCACCAAGTATTACACATCACAGGTTTTCCGCGCGGATCCAGGTCTGAAACGCCCTACGCAGATTGAGTGGCAAATCGAGTTCCTAGCACCTCGTACAGCGGCCCTTACCTCGGCACCGACAAACACACTTTCGGATCCGGAGTATCGGGTAACAAGGTACGTGACGGAGTATCGAGAAACAGAGGGAGTTCCACCGTCGCAGCAAAAGATCAAGATGACCAAAACTATCGGTCCTGGTCGCAATTTGTATCCCGCACCCAATTCCTCCGGCTCAGCCCCGTTGTATTTCCCCGTCGAAGCCCAGTGGTTCGACGAGAATGGCCAAGCGAATTGGACATGCAGCGGCCTCGTGCGCGATCCAATCTCCTTGACTGCCCACGGAAGCGATGTGTTTGAATCGCTCATCTTCTCCCATTCCAAGTTTGAGAATAATCGTCTTACTTCATCCATTGAGGATGTGAACGGAGATGAAACCGTTCCGGCAAGCACTCCAGGAAGCAGCCTTGGCGACATTACGTATCTCTCTATCGATCCCCTTCCTGGACAAGGCCTTTCCCGTATTCCCTCATCAACGATTATCCCTGCTCTGCGACGCGCAACCGTATACGACTACAACCTCATCGGCGGCGGCCTCTCCGATATTTGGTACCCAGATGGACGTAGATTCGCAAAACGTGTCTTCAACTTCGACAGTTCGTCTCCTGTCCCAGAAGGTGCCAAGTACAAAGAGTACACCACTCGCGGTTGGCGCGAGACCTTCACGTTCAACGACCTTGAGTGGGACTCACAAGCCAATGCATGGAAGTGCCTGAAGCCAGGACAATGGAACCTTTCCGCCAATCCTGCGCAGGCGGCAGGAATGTCGAGTGATGGCGTGAGAGCTGCAATGTGGGAACCCCTTCCGGCAGTCTCTCTCACCGTCGATTTCGGCCCGATTGAAACGCCTTGGCTGAGTCATAACAGCTCAGCGAACCTCTGCCATATTGCCCTTCCGACCGGTGTTCCGGGCCGCACGCACCTCCCGTTCACCGACCCATTCACTCTCGGCGTTCTCACTGAGACCAAATACGGTCTGGATGGCAACGGCAGACTCGCTCGACTCGACACCCTTGAACGCGACCCGACCGGCGTTTTCCTTTCTGTCGGAACTAAAGAGGTCAACGACCTCGTAGATGTCTTGCGTGAGCGGGATATCGATGGAACCATCACCCGCACCACGCGCGACTTCTTTGGCCATCCCCTGCGCAAGTACGTTGGCACTGATGATTTTTCTGCAATGGTGACACAGCGCAACATGGTCATGCTTGAACGCCAGGAGTACGGCGAAGGCGAGACCAACGCCTGGCTCCCCACGGTTCATCGCCGTTACACCAATGTCCCTACGAACTCCGTATTCACTGACCCTTACGGCGAAATTGATCCTCAGGTGGACGATGTCGGCATCCCAACGGTCACTTCCTACGACTGGCGCATGCGTCCGGTCCGTGTCGATTCCTACGCCAGGGGTGTCTACAACCCGCCCGCAACCCCCCGCCGCCTTTCCACCAAACTCACCTATCTCGATCACGCCGGGCGGACGTGCTGG
>CAYTYD010000085.1:0-12096 GCA_964441555.1 uncultured Phycisphaeraceae bacterium
GCGCGATTGGTAAAAGACGGGAAATCGAGTCGGTTTTTTCAGCCAGCGTCAGGTCGCCCGCAACTTCCTGAGCCATATGCCAAAATGCTTCGCGACAAGCCTCTTTCGCTCAAGGTTCGCAAAGTCATTCCGGGAACTTCAGAACCGGTGACTGACTCCGTTTCAGCCCAAACATTTCAGGTTGAGTTTGAAGGCGGAGTAGATGTTGGTGTGTATGTGGGCATGGAGTTCCGCTACCCGCGCAACGAGATTGTCGATAGTGGAGAGTTCAGAATCATTCGTGCGGATGCCGCGATTTGTGTCGCTGAGTTCGCTTCCTACGGACGCAAGACAATCACTCCGCCAGCGGTCGGCGATGTCCTGCTTACAAGCGAAGCAGATGCTGAATTCCCTGGCGCGGGCACACCGTCCAAGGACGCGAATGGTGGCTCAACGGACAAGAAGTGATATCCCTTCGCCAATACCGAGCACCACCAGTCGATCTACCTACCCTTCATCTCCAGCACCTTCTCCAAGCGTTTCTTGTGCTGTTCGACGTTGGGTTCGATGGCGATCAAGGTGCGAATCAGCCGCTCGGCCTCGTTCAGATCGCCACGAGTGATGGCAATGGATGCCGCCAGTTCGCGGGTTCGCGGGTCATACGGCGCCAGTTGCATGGCGCGGCGGGCCTTAGCCCAGCATTTCTCCCACTCCCCCGCCGCGGCGTATCTGCGGGCCAGTTCCATGGCAAAGCTGGGGAGCTTCTCTTCGCGCACATCCAGCCATTCCAGATGCTCGATGGCGTTCTGGCGACTCACGTGCGGCGAGGCCGAACGGGGATCAAGGTAATACCGCGCCAGCAGCTTATGGGGCAACTCGGCCACCGGTCGCGCCTTGGCATACCTGATCAGCCACGGCACCATCTCGGCGGTGGGCTCATCGCGTGATTCTGCCGCCATGCGCTGCACCTTGATCGACAACAGCTCTGGGTGATCCGGGTATTGACGCAGCGCCTCATCGACCACTTCGGGACTGGGTTCATCATCGCTGCCTGTGGCGGTCTTCAAGATCTCCGCGGCGGTGGGCATTCCCTGCGGTGCAGCCATGCCCCAACTGCGAAGCTGTTCGCCGGCCCAGGCCTTGAAGCCGATGACAAAATCCTGGCGAGAGACGCCCAAGACTTTCTGCATCGCCTCCTCTTCGCGCACGCCGGTGGCGTACAGATCCATGAGTTCGAGGGGCTTGCGCGCCCCGAAGGACATGATGTACTCATACATCCAGTGACCTTGGGCGTATCCCAGTGCGCGATCGGTGGGCTTTTTAGGGCGAATAAAGGCGAGATTGATCTCATCCAGATCAAAGAGGGCATCGTCGCGAAAGGCACGCGCGAGCAACTGCACTGTCTGCCAGGCACGGGGAGCATCTTCCAGATACACAGCGCTCGCCTCGGTGAACCAGTGAGGCAGGCGATTGGCCGTGCGATCGAGGGTGACGGTGTGGACGAACTCGTGCCGCAGCACACGCACCCAGTCATACGTGCCGAGGTGATCCGGGCCCTCCTTGGGACTCTCCATCGCGATCACAGGGCCGGTGCTGGCGGCGATGGTGTGAATCTGCGCCATGCCGGTGATGCGGACCGCAAAGACTCGGTGGTCAGGCAAGAGCGTGATAACGGTCTTGTGCTTGAGGGGCCAATCAATGCCACCGGGGCCGTTGCCGGTGACGCGCTTGTAGTTCTCCTCCAGTGGCGCGAGCATTTCCGCCGCGAGGACCCCGTCGAACTCCTTGCGATAGCGCACAATGAAGTGTTCACTTTCCAGCGTGTCATACGTGCGCAGATCGCGGGCTAGTGAAAGCGAATTGCCCGCACGAACGTTGAATCGATCGAGGGTCGCTGCTTTCTCCAGCGACTCCAGCGCCTCGGCATCCTGCCCGGATTGCAGCGAAAGAAGGCCGAGTTCGATCAAGGGATCAGGCCAGAAAGGGGCACGTTTCGCGGCTTCGCGCAGGTGAATCGCCGCTTGCCCATACTGCCGCGCATCGCTGAGGGCCTTGCCGACCTGATAGTGACCATCGGCCCAATTGGGGATCGTGGCGTCGGCCTGCTTTAGAAGATCATCCGCGCGAGTGAAATCAAATGTTGTGGCGATCGCGGCTGCCCGCATGGCGAGGACTTCGTTGTGGTTGGGGGCGATCTTCAGTGCACGCTCAAGTGCGGTGACGGCATCGGCACCTTCGCCCTGGCGCATGCGGGCTCGGCCCAGAACCATCGCGCCGTATGGAGATGTGCCAAGTTCGCCTGCATGTTCACCGAGGGTGAGCTCATCAAGGCGCCCGGCAATCTGCTCTGCCTTGTTGATATCAAACTGGTCGACGGCGATCTGCCCGGCGATAAACCAGGCGCGAGCGCAGGAGGGATTCAGCGTGAGCGTCTTCTGCACGGCGGCATTGGCCTCACCCATGTTGTCTTTTTCATAGAGAATCTCGGCCTCTGCCAGCGTCGCTTCCCATGATGTGCGATCCAGCTCTTCGCGAACCCGGGCCAGCACACCCATCATGGCGCGATGGTCTCCACCCACTTCGGCTTTCTGGCCGCGCACTTCGACGGGGCCAAAGTGCCGCGTGTACAACGCCACGCCACGCACTGCCGCGATCAATTCGGCTGGATCATCGATCTTGGTGGTGGTGATGCGCTCGACAAGGGGTTGCAGAGTGGTCTTTGCGGCATCAAGCGCGCCGGTCAAGACCTGAGCCCGCGCCATGATCAGCCGTCCGATCATGGTCTGCCGCGTTGACTCTGGCGCTGCAGAGATGACTTCAATTGCCTTGGTCGCATCGCCTCGACCCAAGAGCCCCTGGGCACGAAACACCGGATCAAGATCGGCCTGATCAAAAACCGAGTCTTGAAAAGAGGCGATACTGAGAGCGGCCAACGCGCGGCGCGAGGGCGAATCCAAGTCCGTCGCCAACCACACACCATGGCGAATGCGAAGGTCCTTCTTCTCTTCATCGCTGATGAGAGATCCGGCCAGGCGCGCCTTGATTGAGGGAGCCAGAACCGAAAGTCGCCAATCCTCGTCCTTGGCATCGGCATCCGCGGTCGGCTGAGCTGGCTGCACCAATGGCCGCAGATCGGGCTGAGCCAAATCCGGCTGGGCGCGCGAGGTGAACGTGAGGATCGAGACCGTCGCCAGACCGGCGAGCGCGACAACCTGCCACGGGCGTGATGAGCGAGGTGAAGTCAGCGGAACCGTTGCAGACATCGTGGGCATACCCCCATTTTCGGCAATCTGCGGCAGGTCCGGTGATGCCGGGGTTTCACCCACCTGTGCTGTTTCTACGACCGTGCCAATGGGGTGGATCACCTCCACCCCCCGATTCTCGGTATTCTGGCAACATGGGCACCCCATCGCCAGAGACATTGAGCAAAGACCAGGTGCGGGGGATGCTGCGCGAAGAGGCCAAGGGCTTTTCAGCGGTTGATCGGGCCGCGGCGAGCGAACTGGCTTGTGCCCGATTGATCGGCACGCCGTGGTTTGCTTCGGCCCGGACGGTGATGCTGTACGCGCCGATGGAGACTGAATTGGACATTTCGCTGGTGGCCAAGGAATGCCGCCGCACGGGCCGGATGGTGGCCTTGCCAGCGGTGGATTGGGGTGGCGGGACGATGACGGCGCGGCGGGTGGATGATTGGGGGCGGGTTTTGGTGGTGGCAACTTTGGGGGTGCGGGCGCCGGGGGGGTCTCCTCCGTTGGTGGCGCCGGTGGTTCGGGCCCTTTTTGGGGGGCCGGGGCGGGGGTGCGGGGGGGACCGGACGCGGCTGGGTCGGGGAGGCGGGTTTTACGACCGGTTTCTGTCAGGAGCATCGATTCGGGCGGCCAAAGTGGGAATGGGGTTTTCCTGGCAGGTGCTGGCAAGCGTGCCGACAACCGACAGCGATGTGACCCTGGATGGGGTGGTGACCGAGCGCGATGTGATCGTGTGATCTGGCTGGAAAAAGGCGGCTCGCGGGTCTATTCCAGCCGCGGCGCGAGTGCAACAATCGCTCACGCCAAGGCAAGGCCGGTGGTGGCCATTTCGCTCGCTCGTCATGGAAGCATGAGCGCGAGGTGGTCCGGTGTTGCCGCTGAGAAAATCTCGGCGCGGCGAAAAGGAAGGATCCGATGACGCTCCCTTCGCAGAATGATCGTTCGAATGAATTGGGCCGCCTGACTCGCGCTGAAAATAAGAAGGGCATGGATCCGGCGATGATCGCGCTGGGCGTGCTGCTGGCGGTGGGCGCGACTGTGGGCGTGTATGCCCTCATCAAGAACAACAGCAAGCAGCCCAACACGACAAACGAGCTCGCGACCAACACGCCCGGCGCGGGATCGAGCGTGACCAGCGCGCCCTTGCCGGGGACAACTGGAACCAACACGACTGGCACACCGTCTACGGGTACGAACGTCACCGGCGCGAATCTGCCGGGCGCTACGCCCGAGAAGCCCGTCACGATCAATCAGGGAAGTAAGCCGTTGGTTGAGACTGGCGCGACGAACCCCGTCGCCGGTGCCAACACCGCGAACAACACGCCGGGCAGCAACTG
Source organism: uncultured Phycisphaeraceae bacterium (assembly GCA_964441555.1). Classification (GTDB taxonomy): domain Bacteria; phylum Planctomycetota; class Phycisphaerae; order Phycisphaerales; family UBA1924; genus F1-120-MAGs238. The sequence continues at coordinate 4,565 of CAYTYD010000085.1, forward strand.
GGGAACGACTCCAGGATCGACCACGACGGGCGCGACCACCGGAGCGCCCAACGGCACCCCCACCGGAACAAACGGAGCGTCCCCCACGACCACTCCCGCGTTCAGCGCTCTGCTTTCGAACATCGAGGCAGGCGACAGCGCGATGAGCAAGGGCAATTCGGTCGCAGCTCGTGCCGCGTATTCCAAGGCATTGCTCGACCCGAGCATCACCAGCGAGCAGGCCGCCACGCTGCGTGACAAGGTGGGCAAGATCAACGATGATCTGCTCTTCTCAACCAAGTTCACGGCAGGTGATCCGATGGTGGAGCAGTACACCATCGCCAGCGGCGACAAACTGATCACCATCGCCAAGAAGCTGGACCTGACCACCGATTGGCGTTTGATTCAGCGCGTCAACGGCATCAAAAACCCCGGCGCCATCCGTATCGGGCAGAAGCTCAAGATCGTGCGTGGGCCTTTCCACGCGGTGGTGAACAAAGCCGATTACCGCCTCGACTTGTTTGCCGGCTCACCGGATGAGCCGGATCAGTGGACGTTCATCAAAAGCTTCAAGGTGGGCCTGGGCGAAGGGGACAGCACACCCGTCGGCACGTTTGTGCTGCGTGCCAACAGCAAGCTGGTGAACCCGACATGGGTGAACCCGCGCAACCCGGCGGAGCGGTACGCCGCGGACGATCCCAAGAACCCCATCGGCGAATACTGGATGGGGATCGACGGGGTCGGAGATTCGGCTCAATACAAGGGCTTTGGCATTCACGGCACGATTGACCCCGCCTCAATCGGCCAGCAGAAGAGCATGGGCTGCGTGCGCCTGGCCGATGAAGATGTGAAGCTGATGTATGAACTTCTCGCCGAGCGGATCAGTGTCGTACAGATCAAGCCATAATTTCACTCACAAATGAACAACACAAAACCCCGCCGAGGCGGGGTTTTTTGTTGAGTACGTTTCAGCGAGTCGAGTTCCTTATTCGTCGTCCGTCACTTCACGCCAGCGCACAACGCGCACATTGGCGGAAGCTGGTTCGCTAAAGGTGTACAACTGCGGCACATCGGTGCCGTTGATGGTCGTGCTTGTGGCGGAAGGAATCACCTGCGCTGCATACGAACGAGAACCCGAATAGAAGCGGAGCGTGTAGGACTGACCGGGATTCACGCCGCCAAAGTGAACCCACAAGGGATCCTGTCCGCCCGCGCCGCGGGCTTGACCGATTTCGCGGCGTTGCAGAAGCGTGGTGTTGGCGGCGTTCCACAACTCCACGCGAGCGCCGATGCCAGCCACGTTGGTGGCGCCTGCGCCGCGCCCCACCATGCGCACCATCAGGTAATTGGCATCGGCCTCACCGCCGTAGACATAATCGCCAGAGTTGATATAGAGACGCGAGGGGTAGTTCGTTGATGTGCTGTTGAAAGCGACATCGAGATTGCCATCGTTATCCACATCGACGAACATGGCATCTCCGTAGGCGTTTTCCGTGGAGACACCTTCGAGGAGATTCTGGGTGAAGGAATACGCTGGCGCCCCGCTGTTGATATACAGGCGCACTTGGCCACTCACCATCTTCATCAGCAGATCCAGATCGCCATCGTTGTCGTAGTCGCCAGTTGCGACAGAAGCGGCATTGGATATCCCGCTGAGGCCGCGTGCAGAAGTTTGATCAGTGAAGTTTGCGGTGACGCTGCTGCGACCCCAGCAGGTGAGAGAGCCGCGGCAATTGGGAGAGATAAGCTCCAACACTCCATCATTGTTGATATCCGCCAAGACCGCGCCGTTGGCATCTGCTGCGGTTAGACTGGTGCTTACGCCCACCGTCGATCGCGTGTAGGCGCCCGTGCCATCAGAGACAAAGAATGTTCCATTCAAGCCGTTGTAGAAGAAATCGGTATAGCCATCGTTATTGATATCACCGGATGCGACGTATCGGCCGCTGGCGCGATCGGCAACGCCATTAGGCAGTACGCCCGTGGTCGACGCATACACAAAGGACGAAGTGGAGGAGTTTGCCGAACTTGCAGGAACCGCACCCGATGGCGTATTGCCGTTGAAGCTGCTGCCAGCGGAAGTTGCGCTCGACGTGACCGATCCGTTGGGATTCGCAACGAAGGCATAGTTTCCGGTTGAACCAAACGCCGCGATATCGCAATAACCGTCATTGTTGAGATCGGCAAGCGCCATCGCCGTGGTGCCGTTCATCACGGTGTTGGTGCCAAGCGTGGACATGGCGGTGAAGGTGCCACTGCCATTACCTCGCAACACCGTCAACCCCTCGGTGCGGGCCGTCGTGGTCCACGCCAGATCCAAGAGACCGTCGTTGTTGGAGTCAAAGACGGCGGCCTGACCGCTTGCAGCAGCCAAAGTGCCGGATGTGAATCCCCCATCCGTGTTCGTTGAAAGAAACGATGAGCCAGTGGAGGCCTGGACAACATCTTGAAAGCCGTTGTTGACCAAGTCGGCGGCCACAAGACCCAGACGTCCGGCATTCGCTGCTTGTGAGAAGCCGTTGTTCCGTCCTGCCTCGGTGAATCTCGGTCGGTACGCCTCCGAAGTTGCAGAGGTCATCACCCGCACATTGTCAATGCTCCAGCCCTCGTCTGACCATCCCTGCATCGCGGAGGTATAGAAAGAGATCATGCTGACCGTGTTGGAGGCCGTGAAATCCACCACCACGCGGCGATACACCCCGTCTACAGAGGAGTACAGACCGCTGACCCACAGTTCCGGCCAATCAGGCCAGTCAAAGGGAAAGCCGTACGCGGGTCGTGAGTAGGTTGCGGCAAACTGCTGCTCACCATCCACTGCAACGCAGAAGCGATCTGGTCCGTAGCTGGCGTGTGCGCCGTCCCATGTGTTGTGCAAGTACACGTCGAAGACGAGCGTGTAGTCGGTGTCAGGAGTGGTTCGCAGGCGCAAGCCCAATGTGTTGTTGGCGTGAGGGCCGCTGAAGCGGGTCAATGCTGTCGATGTATTCGTTGTCGTGGTCGTCCATTCCGATGGGGCTGTGGTCGATGCTTCAAAGTCGCAGGCGTATGGCACGGACGCATCTGGGCCCATCACTTCGTACGCTCCGATATCCCAGATCGTTGCTGTGGGACGAGCGTTGCCTTGGCGATCCAATGGAACAATGCTGGTGGCGGCATATCCGGCATCAATCGCCGGAGAACCCGTCTGAAGGGTCCAGTTGGAGTTTGCATTCTTAAAACGCGGGTCGGCAAGCACATCGCCCGACGCTCCTGCGCTGCCCGTGTAATTGCTGCTGTTGAGCCAGTAGAGATTGTTTGAGGCCGTCAACGATCCCGCAGAATACAGCAATCCGGTGGTGCACTGGGACACGATGTTATTGCGGAAAGTGAGAGTGCCACCCACCTGAGAAAGACCCGCCGTACCGCTCGACACGATGGTGTTGTTCCAGATCGAGGCAACGCCGGATTGCACGCGAATGCCCGAGCCCGCCGCAGCCACGGTGCGCAAGAGATTGCTCCGCACAGTCACATTCCCGCCAGCGATGTCCAATGTCCACGTGTCGCCAATCGCGTTGAATGTATTTCGCTCGATGGTGGATGTGCCGCTGGAGGTCAGCAGCATGCCGCCATCGAGATGCTGAAAGGTGCACGCCGTCGCCGTGATCGAACCGGAGCCGGACACCGACACTGGCCCGGCGCGATCGTTTTTCTTGCCCTGCACGGTGCACGAAGAGAGATTCAGACGACCAGCGGGAATGGTGATGACATTGTTGGTGCCGTAACGAATCGTGCTCGATCTGACGGCAATACCGGTCGTACTCGCGGCATTCACGTTGAGCGACACACTTCCGCCGGTGATGATGACCTGCTCAAACTCAATGTGATCGTGCAGAATGCTCACCACTGTTCCACTGGTGGAGCTGATGACGATGTTGCCCTTCTTGTCACCGGTGTACGCGCCGGTCTTGTCGCCGACAATTCGGATCTTGGCCGAAGCGGTGCCGGCACGGGCGGTGCTGATGTTCTCTGAATAGGTGCCCTTACCGACGTAGATGACATCGCCGGCCTGAGCCACCGAAATGGCCTTGGCGACGGTCTTGTACGCCGCGCCAGCGGAGGTTCCGGCATTGGCATCGTTGCCCGACTTGCGCACGTAGTAGTTCGCCGCCGTCGCCCACTGAGCGCATGCCGCCATCGCCAGAATCGCCGCCACGAGAGTTGGGCGCATAAGTGCCTCCAGATCTGCTTAATTCTGCATCGGCAGGCCCGATAGCACCATTGAAAAATACCACGCGACTCGTGGTTTGACTATGACTTCCGGTCAGGACTGTGTCGTCGCCAATGGCTTATCGGAAGTGGTTATTGACCCAATTGGGCCCGCAATGAGGCAGCAATCGAAACTTCCTGAAGGCGAATGCTGAGCTGATCCAGCTCATGTTTGGCTCGCGCGAAGGCATCGGCATCGGTCGCGGCGGGATTCGCCGCCTGCTGAATGAAGCCCGCTAGTCTCGAAGCAGCTGTATCCAACTGCTGCGCGTACAGGGGATCAAGCTCCTGACGCAGCTTGGCGAGCCGTTCGGAAATCCACTTGAGATCGAGCTTGCTGTTCACCACCAAATCGGCTATGCGATGGGTGTGCATGTCCTGACGCGCGTGCTGAATCGAGGCCTGCTCCATGGCAGCCACTTCATCGCGTGTGAGGCCGTGATTGGGAACGACCTGCAGAGCGGCGCGGCGTCCAGAGCGCTTCTCTACCGCCGACACGTTCAACACACCATTTGCGTCAACGAGAAAGGTGACTTCGACTTGAGGAATGCCCGCGGGCATGGGAGGAATGCCGCGGAGGTGGAAATCGGCGAGCAAGCGGCAATCGGCGGCCATTTCGCGTTCACCCTGATAGACACGCAGATGAATTCCGGTCTGGTTGTCCACTTGCGTAGAGAACATCTCCGTCGCGCGCGCAGGGACCGCAGAGTTGCGAACGATGAGCTTTGCAACGCCACCTCCGGCGGTTTCCAGCCCAAGTGAAAGCGGCACCACATCCAGGAGCAAGGCGGAGCGATTCTGGCCAGAAAGCACCGCGCCCTGCACCGCGGCCCCGATAGCCACGACTTGGTCAGGATCGAGTGCGGTGTAGGGCTCCAGACCGAAATACGCCGCGACACGCTGGCGAACCAGCGGAATGCGCGTGGAGCCACCAACCATCGCCACCACCTGCGGCGTCTGACCGTCCAGCTCCGATTGAGCATCACGCATGGCGCGATCGCAACAGCGAATGGTGCGATCAACGATCGGCGCGATCAGCGTTTCAAATTCGTTCAGCGAGATCTGGACAGACTGTTGTTGTCCATTCTCGCGATCGAGCGTGATCGCGGCGTGATGACTCTCGCTCAACATATGCTTGGCCTGCACGCACGCGCGTTGCAGGCGGGCGGTTTCGACGCCGGAAAGTGATTCAAACCCCGCCTTGGCGCGCACCCATTGCACCAGGGCACGATCAATGTCATCGCCACCGAGTTGGGTATCGCCCGCAGTTGAAAGAACCCGAAATAGATCACGCGATCCCGCAGAGGCACCAGGCACGATGGAGAGAATCGAGATATCGAACGTACCGCCTCCAAAGTCATAGACAGCGATGGTGCTGATTTCCTGGTTGCGTTGGCTGGCTCGCTCCAACCCCAGGCCATACGCCAAGCCCGCCGCGGTGGGCTCATTCACGATGCGGACGACCTCCAACCCAGCCAATCGTCCCGCGTCTCGCGTGGCCTGTCGCTGCGCGTCATCGAAATACGCGGGAACGGTGATGACAGCGCGGCGGGCCGGCAGGCCCAAATTGCGTTCAGCGCGAGCGGCGAGAAAACGCAGTATCTCTGCGGACACTTCCTGCGGCGTCACGATGCGATCGGGGATGGCACCTTCACCTGGAATGCGGATACGGGCGGTGTGATTGGTACCTTCGACGACGTGAAAGGAAAGATCTGAGGTGTCCACATCCGCAGCGGCGCGGCCCATCAGTCGTTTGACGCTGCGAACAGTGCGCGCGGGATCTGGCGGCTCGGCGATGAGTGCCGCTTCGCCAACCAAGATCGACCATCCGTCGGCATGCGCGATGTATCGAACCACGCTGGGCACAAGCGGTGACTCGCCAGCCGCGCACAGCACGCGCGGTCCGCGTTCGTCACAGATTGCCACCAGCGAATTGGTGGTTCCCAGATCAATCCCGATGATGGGCTCGACGGTTTGTGCACGTTCGGACATTAAGCCAAGCGTAGGAAGAAAAGCACAAACGCCCCGAGCGGATGCCCGGGGCGTCTGGAAGCAAGGTCAGATCAACTGAAGAAATTAGTCGCAACCAGCGGCGAAATCCTGGACGAAGTCGAGGTAGTCAAAGAAGTCGACGATGCCGTCGTTGTTGTAGTCGGGGCGGCACACCGCGCGGCCCCAGCGGATGTTGACCTGGGTCGCGCCAGTGGCAGCGCCGGTGCTGGTGACGTTGAAGTCAGTCGCGCCGAAGGTGGCGTTGAAAGCAGCGATGGCAACGTAGTAGTGAGTGCCGGTCGCGGTGGCTGACAGATCGCCGTTCTGGCCGTTGAAGGGGAGGCCATCCGCGTTGGCCGGGCGACCGCCCGTACCGAACGAGAGCTGGCTGGTGAGGCCGGGGCCGCCGTCATCGTCGCTGGCAACGAGGGTGCCGTCGTTGCGGTAGACGCCGATTTCGGGATCGCCGATGCCACCGTTGAGGGTGGTCATGTCGATGAAGCGGTTGTTGCCGCTGGTGACGTCTTCGGGGAGTTCAAACTTGAACCAGGAGACTTCGCCGGCGGCGTTGATCGCGCCCTGACCGCTGACTTCGGTGCCGAAGACGAGGTTGACGAGGATGGCATCGGTGGGGCCCGGGGGCGGCGGGGGAACGTCGTTGTCGAAGGTGAGGCCGATGCTCTCCCAGTTGGCGTCGATGCTGGCGGTGCCGCCGTCATCGAAGCTCTCGAAGAAGCGGAATTCCCACGAACCGGCGGGGTCATAGCCAGGGCTGGGAACGGCCGTGTTGAAATCGGTCGCGATCACCTGGGTGTACGTGGCGGTGATGGTGAAGGGCTGAATGATGAACGAGGGCTGCCCACCGGCGGGAGTGACCTGAATGCGGGCTTCAGACTGCCACGTGCCAGGGTCGACCGAATTCAAGGTGCCGTTGGTGACAATCTTGCCGAGCGAGTAGCCGCCGGTGGCGGTGTAGTTCGTCACGGTGTTGGCGACGGACCCGTTGGGGCCGTTGCTGTCAATGGCGGAAAAGCTGGCAGTCTCCTGGGGAGAAGCCATAGCCGCGGCGGCGATGCCGGCGACAGCCAAAATCGAAAGAGCGTTCTTCATGACCTGACCTCCTCTGAACATTTCAAATCCTGGACACACGCCGCGGCGACCGTCGCGACGAAACACAAGCGAGCATACTGCGCACCGCGCCGGATGCCCCCGAAGTGTTGCGCCTCACGGCGCATCACTCCGGTTGTTGCACATATGGGTTATACCACAAGGGCAAACCCTCTTCAACAAGTGTGACACATTCCTTGGAAAAGTAC
>CAYTYD010000086.1:0-12066 GCA_964441555.1 uncultured Phycisphaeraceae bacterium
GGAAATGACGCCGCTGGAATCCGGTTCGCGGGTTCTGGTGTCTCGTCATCCTCGCCGCGTGCGATTCGTTCATAACAAGAAAACTGATTTTCTGGATACCTTGGTGAAGAAACTTCGGTGGGCGATGGCCCCCGATCTGCGAGCGTGAATCACATGGGATGTGTGCATTCGCCAATTCGTCGTTCCGGCTTCACGCTCATCGAGCTGCTGGTGGTCATTGCGGTGATCGCCGTGCTGATCGCACTCCTGCTTCCTGCACTTTCCAAGGCCCGTGACAGTGGCCGCGCCACCGTGTGCCTGGCGAATTTGCGCAGCATGGTGCAGGCAACACAGATGTACGCTGATGACTTCAAGGGCTTGACCCCCGCTTTAGGAACGCCGTACGGCACCTTGCCGACATGGCCCCTGGCACTCCAGTCTTACGCAGGTCGAGAGGGTTCCACTCCTGGCGAGCTTCTCAACTCGCGATCCATGTTGGTATGTCCCGGATGCGCTGCCGCATATGGCAACGACATGCAGTCAACCTACGGCATCAACACCGTGGGCCACTCCGGCCAGCCCGGTGACAGGGATTCCTACGACGACGCCACCTACACCACGCACATCCGCATGGATCACGTGACCTTCCCGTCGCAGATTCCGATCTATGTGGACACCCGTCAGGCCGCGACCCCCAACGGCAATCCGCCCCCGACGCGGACATGGCGTGTGATTGACTTCCGCCAACCTGATCAGATCATCGATCGATTGGGTCGCTGGCACTTTGGCAAATTCAATGCGGGGATGTTCGATGGCTCCGCCACCACCTGGGCCTTCACAACCCCGTTGCAGGTGCCGAATGTATGGCTGCAACCTCTGCCCTGAACGCAGCCTTTGCGAGCCGCGAATTTACTGTCCCAACGCCCGCAGCACGACCGTCGCGTAACACCCACTCGCCAAGCGACATTTCAGCGTGCGTTTGCAGCGAGTTCCATTCTTGGAAAGCTCATCAGATTCAATCGCTGAAAGTTGAACCTCGGCAACTCTCATGCACAGCGGCCGATCCACCGTGCTGAATGCCGGACGGCGAAGCTCTTTCATGCGCAGGTCACCGAGAGCGATTCCCGCCTGAGCCATCGCGGCATCCATGGCGTTCTTCACCGCAGGCAACAGTCCGCCAACATTCACATCATGTGCTGGCACTGGAATCGCTGTGCCATGCCAAGACGCCTCCAGACGTGCGAAGGCCAATTCGCCGTATGAGTCCGGTGCGATCAGGATCGCATTCGGCGGCATCAACGTGCGCACCAGGTGCTCGGCGACGCGATTCCAAAGATGAGACTGGTACGCCTCCACCGCCATCTGTTGATCCAGATAGGGCAACGCCGCGAAAGCATCCACAGCACTCTTTCCCGCAGCGAGCACTTCAATGGCGCGGCGTTCCGGACAGCGCGGGAACCTTTCAAGAAGCTCCGGCCACCTGCCCCACAATCCAGCCGATGCGCGGGTGAATTCGTGGCGTTTCCCCGAATCCTTCCGCGCAGGTGTGCCAATCAGCAAACGCAGCGCGGCATCAAAATCTCCCTTGATCAGATGCTCACCGGCAAAGCCCTTGCCGTGCCGCGCTGAGGCAAACCGCTGCTCGCCATAGTAATTGATCAGCCACAATTCACCATCAGAATGGCGCAGCGCAGCCAGGCGACGAGCCATCTCCTCCGCCGCAGGTCGCGAAAGGTCCCGCACCACGATCTCGAACTGATTTCCTTCGATGCTCGCGGCAGAAAGTTCGTCCTCGCTCCATCCCAGCAATATGCCACTGAACCCCGGCCCCTCGATCTTTTCGGGCAACTCCTTCGCAACCGGTACGCTCATCGCCTGGGTGGTCACCGCGTGTTTATCTTTCAGCCCTGCCCAGTTCACCTTGCCCGCCGCACACCCCACGACTTTCGCAAGTCGCTGCGCGGCTTCTGGCGTAGTGAGCATCGTCTTGGTGAGTTCGTAGATTCCAAAGCGTGATCGGGGCGTGCGCGCTCCCAGGCGAGCGCGGGTCCGCGGAGCCAGCACCTCGATGACGCGAAAATCCTCCGGTGTGCGGCGGATGGTCACAGCCACCCCCCATTTTTTCCACCAAAGATGCCGCGGCGGAGAATCACCAGCAGCGTGATTCCCCCCAGAATGCTCGTCACCACGCCAAGCGGAATGCGGCCACCTGCCGTCGCCAGCCAACGCGAAAGCCCGTCAGAAAGCAGCACCACGGTCGCACCGGCAATCGGTGCACTCCACGCCAGCAGGCGATTCCGCGGCCCACCCAGACCTCGCGCCACGTGAGAGCCAATCAGGCCGACAAACCCCACCGGCCCGGATAAAACTACCGCGCCCGCTGCGAGAAACCCGGTGAGCACAAACTCCACGCGTCTCATCTTGGGCACATCCACACCGATTGATCTGGCCTCATCATCACCAAGCACCGACGCATCCAGCGCTGGCCCGGCGCGATGCGTCCAGATGATCGCGCCAATCAAAAGTGCAGCAACCGACACCACCGCGCTGCGTGGTGTGCTCTCATCAATCGCGCCCAGCAGCCACCGTCGCGAAGATTCGCCACGGTCCAGCGACAAATGCTGCACCAGCATGGTTCCAGCAGCGCACATCAGACCGATGACCACACCGACGAGAATGAGCACGGAGGGATCAATTCCGCCGTGGCGCCTCGAAAGCACATACACCATCGTGAGTGCCACGATCGCTCCCAAGAGCGCGAGTGCGGCTTGCATCGGCCACGGCAGACCGCCGCCGAATGCCGCGATACCCAGCGAAACCGCAAACCCTCCACCCGCAGCCATGCCCAAAAAATCGGGAGATGCCAGCGGATTCCGCATCAGGTGCTGCATCAGGACACCGCCAAGTGCCAAGACGCCCCCGACGACGATGCCTGTGGCAACGCGCTGCACACGCAGTTCAAGAATCTCCTGCGAAAGCCCATCCCACGGCACAGTCAGCCGAACCACAATCGCCAGGATCAACGCGGCAGCACACCAACCAATCACCCAACGCGCGGAGCGGTGTGCTCTGGCACGACCATTGGCACTCGGGATGGAGTCGGAGATTGACGGCACTGTGGATGTGCAGAATAGTGTCAAAAACGCGGCTTGGAATTCGTGAGGTCGGTTTGGCAGGCGGTTGGCAGTTGGCTCTCATGCGCGTACCATTGGCCCCTGTCCATTTGACCACTTGGGAGCACTTTCCTTGGCCAGCAAGACCTTCCGTTGCCGCATCGTCACCCCCACCGCCCGCATCATGGATGAGGATGTGACCTCCGCATCGATCCCGGCCTGGGATGGCTCGATGGGCTTCATGGTTGATCGCGCCCCGATCCTGACTCGTCTTGGTGTGGGTGAGCTGACGCTGCAGTTCCCTGCCGCGGGCTCGGGTGGCGGTTCCCGCTCGTATGTGGTCGCTGGCGGCTTTGCCCAGATGGTTGACAATCGCCTGACCATTCTGGCCGAGACTGCGATTCCCACCGAGACGATCGTCGTCTCTGAGGTCGAAGCCGAAATGCGTTCGCTGGAGAGCCAGACCGGTCCTGCGGCCGACGCGAAGCGGGCGTTGGCCCGCGCCAAGATCGCCGCTGCCCGCAGCGCGGCAGGCGCTGGCATCTGATTCTCGAATCCGATGAATCGACAATCAAAGACTGAAAAAAACAGCGCCCCGACCACTCCGGCCGGGGCGCTGTTTTAATTCTTCTGAAGGCAAATCAATTACCGGGAATGCCGGGCTCCGGCTGCTCTTCGGTTTCCTTGGGTTCCGGCACTGTGGATTCGCGCGTGGGGCGATAGTTCAGGCGACCGCGTATCACACTCCAGCGATACGGATTCTCATTCTTCTTGCTGACATCGTTGATCGCGTAATCAGCAATCAGCACCTGACGGGACTCAGATTCAGCCAAGCCGTGATAGAGCTCGGTATCCAGCGGGCGGTAGGCAATGATCTGTGAGATCATCAAGCCGCGTGTCGCCGGAATTGGAACCGTCACTACACGATCCTTGGTTGCATCACCCTTGGCAGCATCACCATAGATGGGCGCGGCTTTGGAATCGAGCTTGCCCGCCACCGCCAGAACGGCCGAACGCAGCGCTTCGGTGTCAATCGGGCCGGGCAGACGCTGGTTGTCAGCCATCGAGCCGACGCTGCGAACAGACACGAACTTCTCCACTTCTAAGCCGCGCTCCAAAGGCGCGGTCGCGACAGGATCGGGATTCGGCTTTTCGAACGACTTTGCAAAGGCGTCGATGCCCTCGGCGATCACTCGTTCGCGATAGGTGTTGGCCTCAGCGAGAAGTTTCTCGTACGCCTTGAAAAGCTGAAAATCCTTCACCAACTGGTCACGCACTTCGTCCACCGACTCCGCGGCGGCCTCCGGCTTAGCTTCCAGAATAGTGAAGTAGTAGCGATTGCCGGCCTTGTCCGCCAAGGTCTTATCCAGCGGATAGGTGATTCCCTGTTGAATGGTCCAGTTGTTGGGTGCTCCGGCCAACTCCTTGGCCTGCATCACAACCGCATTGAAGGGAATTGTCTGCCCGCCAAGTGTAAACGTGGCCTGACCGATACCCGGCAATTGGGCCAGATCCATCCCGTTCATCCAAGTCGCTGTCTTGAGCGTGACCAGGGGTTCCTGAATATCCACGCCATGAACTGCGCGAATCTGTTCGCGCACGACCTTGGCGATGGCCTCCAATGTCGGGCGGGTCTCCTGCCAATTGGCGGGAACCACTCGATAGCCACCGCTCTCATCAAGTTTCTTCACCGCACGCTGAACTTCAGCGCGAATGATTTTCTCGGCATCGTTTAGAATCGCATTCACCTGCTCATTGCGCAGGTCTTCTTCAACGCGTGTCTTCTCATCCGCGAATTCCTTGGCGTACAACGTGCGGTTGTTCTTCCACTTGGTGTAAGCCGCGACCGGATCGGGCTTGATCACTGCAGCAATCACTGCGCGATCCACCGTGAGGTACTCAAGCTTTACGCGCGGCGGCTGGCGATAGCCAAACCCAAAGTCGTTGGAAGGGTTTGTCCTCCCTGCCGGATCACCCTTGTACTTCTCAAAAAACGCCTGCAGCTCAGCTGGATCGGGTTGAAGCGTGGCATCCACAAAGCGTTCAGCCGGCAGCAGTGTCATGCTGGCGATGGCCTGGTTGAAACGCGAGGTGGCAGACGTGAGCAGGCGGCGATCGCTGACGCGCGGGGCTTCATAAAAGGCGTTGATCATGCGGCGCACGCCTCGCAGTTTGGCCAACGCCATATCAAAGCTGCTGGTGTCAAACTTCAGACTGGGCGCCCCCATCAGTTCAGCCGTGCCGCGATTGGCCATTTCAATCAACGAGTTGCCCATGACTTCCGCCGACGCCGCCTGCATGCGCGGATCGGTGGCAAGACGAAGCAGAAAATTCTGATCTCGCGCAGCCTGCGGATTGTTCTTCAGAAACTCGAAGACATCCGGCATCGTGTTCTTGAGCATCATTTCAAAGAAGCCACGATTTGATGTCAACTGAATCGGAGCCAGTTCCTGGGCCAAGGATGAAAGCCATTCCTTCCCATCCTCCTGATTGCCGACAAAGCCGGACTGCTCCGCCTCTGTGGTCAGCAACATCCAGTGCGTTCCGTTCTCGATGCGGACGCGGGCAATCTCTTCCAACTGTGAGCCAAACATCTGTTTGATGACCGCGAATTCCGCATCGGCACGCGCCACTTGGAAAGCAGTCACCTTGTCTTCACCCAGGCGCGCCACCGTCTCGGTGCTGACACCGCCACCCTGATTCCCCATATTGGGCACCAGGAAGGCGATCGCGAGAAAGATCATCAGTACGGCAAAGAGCCACTGCTTGTTTTTGCGAATGAGCTTGAGCATGAGAATCCTGACAGGTCATTGAAACACCCGGATGGACACCCGGGCACGGATGGTAGAAGCTTCACCGAGTCGTCGATTGAACCAACCCGAGAAAGCACAAGGCCCGCCCCGGTCGGAGCAGGCCTTGGATGTACAACAGAACGATCGGCGCACATGATTGAAACATGGCACCCGAGTGAATCAGCGGTAGAATTCCACGATCAGGTTGGCGTTGATGTCGAAGGGGATCTGGTCCGAGGTGGGCAGAGCCACGACCTTCACAGTCAACTCGCTGGGGTTGAACTCGATCCAACCAGCAACTTCGTGGCCAGCCAGAGACTCGAGCGATTCACGCACCAATTTGTGCGTCTTCTCCTTCACCGTCACCACATCACCCACGCGAAGCATGAATGACGAGCGGTCGGTCTTGCGGCCGTTCACCTTGACGTGACCGTGCGCAACCAACTGACGGGCAGCCCAGATCGAGCGGGCCAGACCAGCACGGCGGACGACGTTGTCCAAGCGGCGCTCGAGCAACTGCATCAACGTCTCACCACGGTTACCGGGGCGACGCGCAGCTTCTTCAACGTACGAGCGGAACTGACGCTCCAGCACGCCGTAGTGATAACGCAGCTTCTGCTTCTCATTCAGACGGATACCGAATGCACGCAGGCGGCGGCCACGGAAACCGTGCATACCCGGATACACCAGCGCACGCTTGCTGGTGTGCTTGGGCAGATCCACAATCGGGACGCCCACGCGGCGGGACAACTTCAACTTGGGACCGGTATAACGAGCCATCAAAACCTCCGTCTGCCGCGAAACAGGTTCGCGGGGTGCTGACCGATAGGCCAGCGATCGGGCCGAACTCCAAGACTTTGGGTCGCGCCTCTGTGATCCGGATACACCGCCTCATTTCCAGCTCACGCCGGAGTGAAACGTCTACTCAACCACGCTGGTCGAGTGGGGCCAAGATTAAAGGTGGGTCCATCGCCGACTTCCAGTACGAAAGGGGCGCGAAAGCGCAGCGTTATCGGACTTTTCGGCCCCGAGTCTACGCCTCTTCAGCCCTTCATCGCGGCTTGCCACCCTTTAGCCGCATCACCAAGGAAGTCCCCGCCGCCTTTACTTTCTCATCTGCGCTCTGAGCCGCGCGTTCTGCCAAGCGCAACGCGGCAGCCGTATCGCCTGCCCGCTCACACGACGCCGCGGCATCCAAAGCCAGTTCCCCATCCGTCGGATTGGCGTCGCTGGACCGCTCCAACAGCGCCATCGCTTCGCGCTTTTCACCCATCATGCTCAGCGATTCAGAAAGCAGTTTGGCGACGCGACGCTGCAGCAGTTCCGTTTCAGAAACGCCACCGAGAATCTCCACACTCTTCTTGGGCTGATTCTGACGATTCCGCAGCCGCGCCTCGATCAATCGCCAATCCAACATCCCCGGCTCAATCTGTCTCGCCTTGTCGATGTACTGCTCGGCCAATTGCAACTTGTTCTCTCTCAGCGCGATTTCGGCGAGCGTGCCCCAGATCACGCCTCGATCGGTGATCAGTCGCCCGGCCTGCAGCAAACTTGCTTTGGCTTCATCAAGCATAGATTGCTTGAGCTGCACCTGACCCAGCAGCACAAACGCCTCGCCATGCTCTGGATACTTGAGTGTGGCTTGCTTGTACAGATCAATCGCTCGTTGTGGCTTCCCTGCACTGTTGGCGACAGTTCCGGCGATGGTCAGCAGTTCCGCGGAGGGCTCGCCCGCGTCCGTCGATGTGATCGCCTTTTCATATTGCTCAAGTGCCTCCGGCCGCTTTCCGCTCTGCAACAGGCACTCGGCGTACGCCTGATGCACTCGGCGCATCCCTGCATACGTCTGTGTCGCGGCACTCAGGATCACTTCCGCCGTCTTCCAATCGCTGACCTGGGCGCGATCTGCCGCCGCTTTGAGCACTTCCTCCAATTTGGCTTCGTCCCGAACAGCGGGTGCCGCGCCATCATTTTTGGCCCCCGCTCCAGATCCAGAACCAGCGGCAGAATCTGAGGCAGCTGCCGAGATCACTTCCAGCCTCTGCTCACCCGCGGAATTCCAAAGCCATTTCCACGCCCACACCGCGCCAGCCACAAGTAGCACGATCGACCCCAGCGCGATGACGGGTTTGGGCAACGCCGTGCCACGTCGGGTGCTGCACATCGAAATTGGCTTTGGTGTCGCTGTATTCATGGGCTTAGGAGTGGAAGTTGACATGAATAGTCCATCGGCTGCACAGATTGGTGGACTCGCAATCCCAACGAGAGATCTGCGATTCAGGGTACACCGCAGCGCAAAACTGGTGAACAGAACCCTACAGTCAGACGATATGTCGATGCACGGTCAACCCACATTCTCCGCTTCCCCTGCCAATTCCGCTTCTGAAAGCGCTGGTGGCTCCAAAGTCACAGAGATGGCGACGCGATACGTTCCTGTCGAGCATGAAGGGCGAATCTGGGAAAGCTGGCTGGCGGCCAAGGCCTTTCACGCCCAGCCACAGAATGTGCTCAGCGGCAAGAAGCAGTCCTACTGCATCGTGATCCCGCCGCCGAATGTGACGGCGGCCCTGCACCTTGGCCACGCCCTCAACAACACGCTGCAGGATGTCCTGACCCGCCAGCACCGCATGAAGGGCTTCGAGACCCTATGGATGCCCGGCACCGACCACGCCGGCATCGCCACGCAGGCCGTGGTGGAAAAGCGCGTTCAGAAGGAAGAGAACAAACGCCGCAAGGACTTCACCCGAGAAGCGTTTGTCGCCAAGATTCAGGCCTTCAAAGACGAATATGAGAAGGTCATCACCGGCCAGTTGCAGAAAATGGGTTGCTCCTGCGATTGGGATCGCCAGCGCTTCACCATGGATGAGCAGTGCGCCCGCGCTGTCTACGAGGCCTTCTTCCGCCTCTTCCAAGATGGCCTCATCTATCGCGGCAAGCGGCTGGTGAACTGGGACCCCGCCCTGCAAACCGCCGTGGCCGACGATGAGTGCTACGACGAGGAAGTCGATGCCCACTTTTACTATCTGGACTACCCGCTCACAGAATCGGTGAAACTGCCCGATGGCACCACCATCGACCGCATCACCGTGGCCACAACGCGCCCGGAAACCTATCTGGGCGACACCGGTGTGGCCATGAACCCGCGCGATCCTCGCGCTGCCGCGCTGGTGGGAAAGCAAGTGCGGCTCCCTCTCATCAACCGCGAGATCCCCATCGTCGCTGATGACTACGTGGTGCTCCCCGAGGCGATGGCGGCCACCGAAGAAGAGAAGAACGACCCCAAGGCAAAGTTCGCCACGGGGTTCCTGAAGGTGACGCCCGCGCACGATCCCAACGACTATGAGATCGGCCAGCGGCACAACCTTGCCGCCCTCAACATCATGGCCCCGGATGGCTCGATCAGCGACAAGTTCGGCTGGAGCGATACGGCCGAGCATGAGCGCGTCCGCGCCTTCATCGGTCTGCACCGCGAAAAATCCCGCAAGACCATCGTGAAGGCCCTGGAGGAAGCGGGTTTTGTCCGCGAGATCAAGCCGTATCGCCACAGCATCAAGTTCAGCGACCGCAGCAAAGCGATCATCGAACCCTATCTCTCTGACCAGTGGTATGTGAAGGTGACGGACCCCAAGATGGCACAGGCGGCGAATGCTGTGTTGGCCTCAGATCAGCGGAGTGATGGCAAGGCCCCCACTCATGCAGATAACACCATGAACTTCAGCCCGGCTCGCTACTCCAAGACCTTTGAGCACTGGCACAGCAACATCAGGGATTGGTGCATCAGCCGCCAACTCTGGTGGGGACATCGGATTCCGGTGTGGAAGTCCCCGCGAGCCGAGCTCGCGGCGGATGAAGCTAAGAAGTTTGACATCTCACGTGTCGCCACAACCACCTTCGGCGGCGTTGCATTCGCCTGCATTCGCGATGTGACTGACAGCGAGGCGATTGCGTTCTATGAATCGCGCGGCTTCACTCGCGATGAAGACGTCCTCGACACCTGGTTCTCCTCTGCCCTCTGGCCCCTCTCCACACTCGGCTGGCCCAGCGCCACGCCCGAACTCGCGGCATTCAACCCCACCAGCACCCTCTGCACCGCGCGCGAGATCATCACGCTGTGGGTCAGCCGCATGACCATGTTCAACCGGTATTTCCTTCCGGCAGATTGGTCGGCCAAGTCCAAGACCGATGGTTCCTATCTCGCGCCCGCCAATTCCGCCAAGGGCACCGGCCCCATCCCCTTCCACGATGTGGTGATCCACGCCGTCATTCAGGATGGTGAAGGTCGCAAGATGTCCAAGTCATTGGGCAACGGCGTCGACCCTCTCGACATCATCGAGAGCCACGGTGCTGATGCGATGCGTTTCACGCTGTGCCAGATGGCAACGCAGACGCAGGATGTGCGGCTGCCGGTGATGAAGGATTCCAAGACCGGCAAGAACTCATCACCCAAGTTTGACCTGGGCCGCAACTTCGCCAACAAGCTGTGGAACGCAGCGCGCTTTGCCCTCGGCATGATCGAGGCCACACCGGGCATGGCCGATCTGTCGACTCCGGCTTCGCACGCTTCCCTCACTCTCGCCGATAAATGGATGCTCTCGCGCCTCGCCGCTGGCATCCGCGCGTGCGATGAAGCCCTGGCCAACTACCGCTTCAACGAATACGCCGACACCTGCTACACCTTGGTGTGGAACGATTTCTGCGATTGGTATCTCGAAGCCATCAAGCCCACCGTCGCCAGCAGCCCTGCCCAGCGCGCCATCCTTCGCGCTTCCATCGATGTCATCCTGCGGCTGCTGCATCCGGTCATGCCCTTTGTGACCGAATCCATCCACAGCACCATCCGCACGCTTCCCGCAGCGAAGGTCTCTGGGCTCGATCTGGGCACATCGACTGAACTCCTCTGTCACACCTCGTGGCCTGCGGCCAATGCATCTCTGGCATTCGTGGATGCGGTGAAGGAGTTTGAACGCCTGCAATCGCTGGTCAAGACCATCCGTGAAGTGCGGGCTCAGCACGGCGTCAAGCCGCGCCGCAAGATCACGTTGCATCTCCCCGCTTCCGGTTCCGTGATATCTGCTGAATCACTCAGCATGGCGCAGACCCTCTCCGATGTCGGCACCGCCACCACTGCTCGCCCCACCGCAGCCGCGGTCGCCTTCACCTTTGAGGACGCCGAGCTTCATCTCTCCGACCTCTCGGACGAAGCCGCGATCGACACCTCTGCCGAGAAATCGCGACTGGAGAAGCTCATCGCAGAGAAGGACAAATCCATCGCTACGCTCGAAGGACGCCTGAACAATCCCGGCTACGCGCTCAAGGCCCCGCCCCACATGGTGCAGCAGACCAAGGACGAGCTCGCCAAAGTGATCGCCGAACGCGATGCCGCCAAGGCAGCGATGGGAAAACTCTCTTGAACCGTTCCGCCACGACGCTGCTTGTCTTCACTGCACTTCTCACGCTGCATGGGTGTGGCGATGCGCCGGGCACTCGCACCGTGCCACCGGGTGGAAACACTGCCTCTCCAAGTTCTTCAGCTACACCTGCCGCGGTCACTTCCACGCCACCCACCAGGGAGAGCAGTGTCCTTTCCATTCAGCAGTGGACCTTTGTCTCACCCTCTGGGCGGATGATTCAGACGCCCAACTATCGCATCTTCACCACGCTCCCAGATGGCTACATCCTGCAACGTTTGCCCCGCTTTGCTGAGAGCGCACTGGCTCACTACACCACTGCGTTTGGTCCGCTCCCAAGTCCGACACAGCCGATGGAGACGTACTTCCTCGCGTCGCGCCCGCAATGGGCACGCATGACCCAGCACCTCATGGGACGCCAGGCCGAACTCTTCCTGCGCATCCAGCGCGGCGGGTACGCGTCCGAAGCCAAAGGTGTTTTCTTTGAGATCGGTCCCTCCGACTCGTTCTCCCTGATGGCACACGAGGGATGGCACCAGTACGTGCAGGCGACCTTCAAGGAACCACTCCCGATCTGGCTCGATGAAGGAATCGCCACCACCATGGAGGGATTCCGCTGGGCCAACCCTGGTGCCGATCAACCGGTCTTCATCGCCGATCGAAACCGCGAACGGTTTGGAATGCTTCGCGATGCCGCGGCACGGAAGAAACTCCTCTCCCTCGGCGATCTTCTCAACACTTCACCTCAACAGCAACTGGTACAGAGTGATGAAG
>CAYTYD010000087.1:0-11958 GCA_964441555.1 uncultured Phycisphaeraceae bacterium
CACCACCGGCAGCCGCGTCCTCAAGACCACCAACGCCGGAGTCTCGTGGACCGATGCCACCGGCACGCTGCCCTCTGGTGTCGCGGCACGCGCCCTCGCCATCGATTGGTCCACCCGTCGCCCCGGCATCTACATCGGCTCCGGCGCAGGAGTCTGGGCGTCACTCAACGGCAGCGGCAACTGGTTCAAAGACGACGCCTCATTCCCCAACGTCAACGTCGGCGATCTGCACTTGGCCGCCAACACCCGCCGCCTGACCGCGGGCACGTATGGCCGCGGCGCGTGGCAGGCCACACTCCCGCCAGTCTGTAACGCAGACATCAACGGCGATGGCGTCCTCGATTTCTTTGACTACCTCGACTTCGTCGCGGCCTTCAGCGCCAACACACCCATCGCCGACTACAACCTCGATGCCATCATCGACTTCTTCGACTATCTCGACTTCGTCGCTGATTTCAGCTCCGGGTGCTGATTCAGCGAACAGGTGCATCGACAAGCGATTCAATCTCGCGGGAGTGAAACTTCACTCCCGCGTTGTCAATTACCAGCTTGGGTTTCTCTTCACCCATCAGCTGGGTGAACTGTCCCATGAAGTACTTTTGCCAATTCACATAAGCCGCATCATCTATACCGATGACAACTGCAGGCAGGTGATAACCCCACACGCTGTGATCCTTGTTCTTACCCGATCCATCGCGCCGGTAAGGGCCGATCGCCAGCCCGCAATCATCCACGAGCATGCCGCGAAAGGGTGGCTGATGGCTGCCATAAACGTGCACGGCAAGTCGACCCTTGTCCGCGACGCGACTCGCCAACCGATCCGCTTGACGAAAAATCGTCATCGTGTCGTTCACTTTCGAACGTGAACCGTTTTTCTTCCATGCCAGTGGATCAGAAACAAGAACAGTAAGATCGGCACCCTTGGCAAGAAGATCGCCAATGAGGTCAGATGAATACAAGCAGGAAAACACAACCAGCCGGACAGTGATTCTGGGAAGCGAAGTCGCCTCTAACGCCAATGCCTCAAAAGCCAATCGACCCTCTGCAAACGCCTTCGTGCTGGATCCGCGATTTGACCTCGTCGCCTCTTCAAACTTCTTCAGTTCCTTTCCTAACTTCAATTCGATGATGTAGTTCACAAGCTTTGGTGGCAGCGGACCCTTTCCATTAAGCGGTCGACTCAGGTTGTTGAGCTTGCTCTTTCGCTCGATCTTTGCAAAAAAGCCGCGATCATTCACATCCGCATTGATCGCGGCCGCGAGACTCTTCAGGAACGCGAGACGCTCATCGTTGGGCGAAAGGACATAACGCACAAGTAATCTCCCACACAAAGACATGCATGCGCGATCATGCGCATCAATGCGCAGTCTCACTCACGGAGTGTACCAAATTCAACTGCGCATGCAAGCCCATGCTCGCCAGCATTGTCACAAACCAATATGGCTCAAAGTGGTTCCATTCATACACGCCTTGTGGCATGATCCGTCATCGCGTGACTACTCGTGGATCACGCTCATAGCACAGGAGCTTTCACATGGCACGTATGGAATCGCAATCTCCCAAGGTCACGGCCCGTTTCCGTTTCTCCCAGTTCTGCCCTCAGCAGGGACTCAACGGTTTCGAGTCATTCATCACACGCCACGAGGGTCATGTTCTCACCGGCCCCTCCATCGACGGTCCGCACACCGCCTACAGCGTTCATTCACCACGCGCTGTCATTGAGCGTGCTGGCCGCATGGTCCATAGCGGCGTGTCTTTCTGGAAACACGTCGTCTCCATCACCATGCTCAACCATCAACACGACCCACTCCACGGCCAGCACCAGGATCCCGATCGTCAGGCCGATCACGATGTGGACTCCAATCACAATGAACACGAGAACAACCATTTGGAGGTTGTTCGTGCCGACTTCCGCGGCTATCGCGAAACCGGCTCCTGGTACGACGATTTGATGCGGGAATTCTCACGACGCGAAGCCAATGTCATCCGCGAACGGTCACACTACGACCCCGACGGATTCCTCCACGTCGATCTGCTTGTCGAGATCTCACACCACAAGTTGCAGGAACTCGAACACGCTGTGAAAAACCACACATTCTTCAATGACCTCGACCCGGTCATCTATCACCTCGACAGGAATCACCCCCGCCACAGCGAGAAGGATCGCCATTACCTCCGCTTCGATGGTGCCGCCTCTCGACCCGGTCTCAAACAGTCGATTCTCGATGATCTCGTGGGCGTCCTTCGACCCGTCGGTGCCGATGTCTCAGAGCTCTACCCCGTGCACGACGATGAAGTGGGCCGCTGGCAGGGAGACATCGCCTTCGAATGGGTTGGATTTGGCGAGCAACCCGATCCACACCTGATTCAGTCCATCATCTCCGAATGGAGGCAACGCCACGGCATCCCACTTGAAGTTTCGATCGGGCGTTGGCACCCTGTCGAACCACCAAGTCCTGATTCTCACACGGAGTCTCACCACGGCTAATCGATCTATTGAACCCCCTCCGTCGCAAGGCCCGATGCAATGCACCGGGCCTTGCCTATTTGCAGGCATTCCCGTCAACATCCAGCAATCGCAGGCGCGCCTGGATGAAAGGGACTGGATGCAACTAGGGAAACAACCCCAGACCATGTGAAGACTCGGTGAAAACCGAGTCTTTTCTTTTCGCCATGGCAACCTCATCAATCCCTCCGTCGAAACACCCTACACGTGAGGGAATCGGGAGAGATCGCTCATGCTCAACGCACATCCCGCGCGCCTTTGTGTCGCCGCGTTCACAACCCTCGCTGGCTTGTCGATCTCCGCCCACGCCCAATCCACGCAGTTCATCCGCCTTGGCACTGGACCCGGCCCCACCATCTCCGATGCCCTCGGCGTCTCTCAAGATGGCCGCTACGTCGTCGGCTCTGGCAGTGGCGGTGCCATGATGTGGTCACTCGATAGTGGCGTGGTCACGGTTGGCAACCCCAACTTTGATGAGTACGGCCAAGGCCCGACCGCCACCGCCGTCAGCTCCTCCGGCACCGTCGTCGGCTATGTCACCGATAACGAGGGCAACGGCAACTATCGCCCCTGGTCATGGACTTCCGGTGGCGGCTTCCTCTCACTCGATGAAACCACAATCGCCGCGGCTCGCGGCATCTCCGCCGACGGCTCTGTCATCGTCGGCGATCGTGTCAACGGACTCCTCGCCACCGTCGGCTTCTCATACTCCGAATCCACCGGATTCGTTGATATCACCGCAACCCAAAGCATCGCCTTTGGCGTTTCCGGTAACGGAGAGACCGTGGGGGGCATCTTCGGCAATTCCATCGGCCCCTCGCAACCCATGATGTGGACTGCCGAATCCGGCATCACGCTTCTTGGCGATCTTCCCAACGGCATCGGTTCTGCGGGCGGCAACGCGATTTCCGCCGACGGCAACGTCGTCGTCGGATTCGCCCGTACCGGTGCACTCACCTTTGAGGCAGGCCGATTCACCCGCGATGGCAATCTGGGCCTTGGTCACCTGCCGAATTCCGTGCGATCTAGCGCGTTCGCTTCATCCGCAGACGGCAACCTTATCGGCGGCAACTGCATCACCGGCAGTCCCACCGGCGCCTCGCAAGACAACGCCTTCCTCTGGTTCGCTGGCGCACCGGCAGGCAGCCCCTGTGCCGCGATGAAGGATCTCAAGTCGCTCCTGCAGACACGCTATCGCTTCGACCTCACCGGCTACAAACTCCGCATCGTCAACGGCATCTCCGCCGATGGTCGCGTGGTGGTCGGTACGCTCCAACGCCCTGACTTCAATCTCGAAGGATTCGTTGTCATCTTCGGTTGCGCGGCAGACTTCAACAACGACGGCGTCAGCGACCTCTTCGATTATCTGGACTTTGTCCAGGACTTCGCGGCAGGCCTCTGCAACGCCGACTTCAACAACGATGGCATCGTCGACTTCTTCGATTACCTCGACTTTGTCGCCGAATTCAGCACTGGCTGCTGACCCTGCAATAACCATGTCGCGCGCCAATAGGGCAACAACCCTGTTTTGGGCTGTTCCACGCAGATAGTGATGTTCCACGTGGAACAGGGGGTACTCCACTATCCTCTCTCTATGCCCCCAACTCTCTTCGCCACCCTGCTCACCGCCGCCACCCTCGCCTTGCAATCCGCCCCAGCTTCTTCCCCGACCCAAACTCAGCCCTGCACCATTTCCGCCGACCGCATGCGCGCAGCCATCGCCTCTCTCCCCACCAAGCGCAGCCCCTGGGGCAGCGACGAACACACCAAAGGACTTCGCGACACCGAAGAAATGATCCTGAAGGAAATGGCCTCGCTCGGCTACACCCCTTGGACACAGGATGTGAAATGGGTTCTTCCCGGCCAACCCAAAGATGCGCCGGATGGTCAGCCGCCTGCGCCGCCCACGCCCTGGCGCAACATCATCGTCGATATCTCCGGAACCGATCCGGCACTTTCGGGCGAAGTGCTGATCCTCGGTGCCCACTTTGACGCCGTGCCCAAGTCTCCCGGGGCCGATGACAACGGCAGCGGATTCGCCACCCTGCTGGAGATCTCCCGCTGCCTTTCCGGCCAGAAGTTCAAACGCTCCATTCGCCTCTGCTACTTCAACCTTGAAGAGGTCGGCCTCCTCGGCGCAGCCGAATACGTCCGCGCCACCATGCCCAACTGGCGCGACAGCAAAGACCCGAACGATCCCACCAAGATGATCCCCGCCAAAGAGGTCGTCATCGGCATGCTCAGCTTGGAGACCATGGGCTTCTACTCCGACGCACCGGATTCGCAAAAAAGCCCCATCAAGAAATCTGAAATGTTTGATCCGCCCAGCGTTGGCAACTTCCTCGCCATCACCGGTATCGCGCGTTTCAAAGACTTCTCCCAGCGGCTCAACACCCTCATGCTCAACCACGAGCCCACACTCAAAACCGTCGTCGTCGACTTCATGCCCGTCCCCGTTCCCGACATGATGCGCTCCGACCACCGACCCTTCGTCATGGCCGGTGTACCCGGGCTGATGATCACCGACACGGCCAACTTCCGCAATCCGCACTACCACCAGCCCACCGACACCATCGACACGATTGATTTCACAAGACTGACGCAAGCCGCAAACGCGATCCTCGGCGCCACCCGCGATATCGCCGAACCGGCAGAGAAATCTGCGCCGAAGTAATCCCTCACTTCACGCCCGGCAACTTGTCCTTCACACCAAAGCGCTTCAACTCGGTCCACACCGGCGGTCCACCGATCAGATTCTGCGTGTTCTCTTCCACGGTCCACTCCGCGACGCGGCGGGGAATAACCATGATGCCAAACGCCGTGGTGGCAATCCCCGCATCCTTGCCATCAAACGATGCCGTCTGAAAGTGAACTTGATCAATCCTCACCAGCACTCCCGCCGCGGATTCCGTCACTGAGAGTGCCTCGTACCCATTGCTGTTGCTCGCTTTTCCGGCAAAGACGGCGAGCACCACGTACTTGTCAAAGTCAATCTTGGGCCACGTGAGAAACCCGTTGGCGTTCTTTTCCGGCTTCTCGCGCGTGTGCTCGGTATACAACGCCTCCCACGCACTCGCGTTCTCGATCATCTCGACACGCGGCGTCTGGATCGAGGAGTAACTCCCCATCCACTGCACAACCACTCCTGTGCTCCGCTTCGCATGTAGCGGATCTGAGGTCTGAAATTCCGGCTGTGTCGCGGTCTGCGGCGGTCTCGTCCACCCGATCAGCGCGCTGCCGCTGGCAAGCACCAAAACGACAAACACACCTGTGACCAATGAACTCTTCAGGCGCATGAGACACCTCCAACGTTGGTTGAGAATCCCATGAAGTGTACCAGCCGCTCATGCGGAACCGGCTTGTCTATTCAGTTGTGACATATGCGTGACTTAGGGTCGACGCGCTCAGTTTCCAACCAACTCCGGCGTCATCTCGCGGATCGCCTGATCCATCTTGGGCAAGGTCACGTACGTCCCCTGCTGAATCTCATCGCGAACGCGCGTCACCAGGTCGAGCCGCACGGGAGCATCCTCGCTGCGGCGCGCCCGGCCGGCCTTGGCTGCCGCCCTGGCTTCTGCCGAGACTTCGACCGTGTCGCTGCCCCGAACCACACCCGGCTTGTCAGCGCGGGAATATGCCGCGGCTGCTGCATTGGCCGAAACCTGCACGGGACGAGCTACTGCTCCGGTTGCTGTCACGCTGGTCACGTCCATATCACCCTTTCTTCGCTCTTGGGCCTGGGTTGCCCATAGGAGGCGGCAAGCTGTATCCAACCGACCCACCTTCACAGTGAAACCTGTTCACTGTCGAGTGAGTACCTTTCTGATGTCTTCGAGATCCGTCAGCCCACCAGTTTCCGGGATCTCCGCCCGGGTGTGTGGCGTACCTCGAATGCCGCGTCCTGCGTGCCCTTTCATCGTCCGTGTCTTCACAACAGGCACACATTTCCCAAGGTTTGGCTCAAGCGACATAACCTCATACACTGCAAACCTTTATCGCGAATAACCATGATTGGACCACAGACAAAAAATCAACCTTTCCACACCCGCATCCGCATGACCTGCGCTTCGGCGCTGGGGGTGGTCTTGGCGGCACTTCTGCTCACCCAAGGGGGGTGCGGAGGAGGAGCCAGCACCCCATCCTCAGACCCCCAGAATCAGGCCTGGGGCAGCGAGAGTGCCCCTGTCGATCCCGCGTTGCAGGCCGAGGGGCAGGCCGTCTTCCGGCCTTTGGGGAAGCGCCGCGATGCAGCCAGCGGCACGCCACTCAACCAAGGCACCGAAGCAAACTCAGGCCCCGCCATCAGCGTGTGGACCATCGTCGTCGCCGTGGTTCCGCCCTCTCCCAATGCTGCGGAACAGGATGCCTTTGCCAAGGAGTTGCTGGAGAAGATTCAGACGGTGGGCAAGCTGCCGGATGCGGCGTTGCAACGGCGCAGCAACAGCACCGTCATCATCTCCGGCCGCACATACAACGGCATGACGGCCGACGCCACCAAAGACCTGGAGAGCATTCGCGAGATCATCGTGAGTGGCCAGTTTCCGTATGCACGGGCGTATCTTGCTCCGCCGGAAACGCTGGTGGCCGACACCTCCACGCGAAGTGGCAGCATTTCCCAGTTTGACCTGCGCTCGATTGGCGAAGGCAAACCGGCGAAAATGAAGTTCTTCTCCCTCGAAGTCGCGGTGTATGGGCATGAGGATCGGCACGCCCCCACTGCGGAAGAATCGGCTCGCTTTCGTGCTGCTGCCGAGGATGCGGTGAAAACGCTCCGAAGCGAGGGACACGAGGCATTCTTCTTTCACGGCGCCAATTCATCGAGCGTAACGGTCGGTGTCTTCACAGAGGCCGACTATGACAAGTACGCCCGCGAGGGAATCGCTATCGCCAAGGCGCGGCAGCTCTTTCCTCATGTGCTGCTCAATGGAGCAGCATTGCGCGACAAGAACCAGGGTGGCAAACTTGCACCATGCCAGGTCGTCAATGTGCCACGTTGATGTCATTTGACGAACTGGCATGTGAATCTGGTACGCTGGGGGCGTGGGAGTCGCTCCGTATTCCGATGCCGCGATGGAACGTGAAGCCGCGATCGTGCGCGGTGCTCGGCTGCGCGCGCTGTGGCTCTGGTCTTCTCTTGCGTTGGGCATCGCACTGGGACCTGTGACGCTGGAAATGCAGCACCTCCCTAGTGCCGCTGGTTTCGGCGTTGCTGCTGGCTTGCTGATCGCAGCACTCCTGACCCGTCGATGGACCTGCCGCGTGCTCTTGACGTTGGCGATCACGGCCTTGGGCTGGGCGATCTACACACAGCATGCCGCGGAAAGACCAGCGCATTCAATCGCACCCGTGATTGCCGCGCGAGCCGCCGAGTCTCCGACCGGTGGCACGATTCTGACCCTTCGCGGCAGAGTGATCGATACGCCCCATGTGGTGCAACCCAAAGTTTCGCCACTCGGCGAAATGGGATTCTCTCAGGCCGTCACACGCTTCTCAGTCGATGTTCGCGCGATTGCTGACGATCCCCTCACCACACGCAGCGGCAGGCTGTGGGTGCGCATCGATGATGCATCACTTCCCGTTGCCAAGGCCGGAGACGAGGTCGACATCACCGGCGTTGCCCGCCCGATATCGGGCCCGACCAATCCCGGCGAATTTGATCTGGCCACATGGAGCATCGCTCACAATGTCGCTGGGACGCTGACGCTCTCCAACGCTTCGTTGGTGATGGTGGTCACCGCCCCATCATCACCGTGGGAACGAGCACATCAGATCATCACGCGCTGGCACACTGGCCTGCGCGACAGAGCGAGCCAAACCCTCACTCGCGCCACGATGACGACGCCAGAGCCCGCCCGCTCGATGGTGCACTCGCTGGTCTTGGGTGATTCGCCGCGCGATGACACCCTCTCCTCGGCCTTCCTGCGGCTGGGCCTCGCGCACGTCCTGGCCATCAGCGGCTTTCACCTCATCGTCATGTCGCGCCTCACGCTGATCCTGCTGCGATTAACCGGAGATCGGGGATGGCTCGAGCCCGCGATTGTCACCCTCCTGGTCATCGGCTATATGTTGATCGTTCCCGCTGGTGCACCCGTGCTGCGCTCCGGCATCTTTGCGATCGCACTTCTGGTGGCAGATGCCATCGGTCGCAGGTTTGATCGTGGTGTGCTGCTGATCATGATCGCCACGGTGCTGCTCCTGATCGATCCCCTCGACCTGTGGTCGCTGGGATATCAACTCTCCTGCGGGCTCACGCTTCTCTTGGTGTGGTGCGCTCGACCCACCATCGACAACCTCTTTGGAATCACCCTCAAAGGCATCGCGCCGCGTCAGACCTCTCTCTCTGAGTGGCTCTTTCGCATCGCACGCACCAGCGCCGCCGGACTGGTCGGTTCCACCCTCCTGTGCTGGCTTGCCTCTGCTCCGTTGGTTGTCTTTCGCACTGGTCTGGTGTCGCCCCTTTCCCTGATCGCCACCGTCATCGTCGTGCCACCGGCAACGATCCTTTTGTGGATCGCCTTCATTTCCCTTGGCCTTGGGCTTGTCGTGCCTCAAAGCGATGTGGTGTGCGGGCCGGTTCTTGCATTCTCGGCACAAGGCATCGCATGGTTGGTGACGATGCTGGATCAGTTGCCCTATGTCTCCATGCGCATCACGCGCCCTGATCTGCTGTGGACATTCGCGGCAACGGTGCTAGCGATCACATGGCTCGTGCGCGGCCGATTGCGTCACGTGCGATACTGGGCGTCGCTGGGTTTGCTCATCGTGTGGTACTTCGCGCATTGGGCAAGCGTGCACATCATCCCTTATCGCCAAACACCGGTCAAAGTGGACATGCTGGACGTTGGTGATGGAACGTGCATTCTGTTTCGTGCCGAACAGACGGCTGTGCTTTGGGATGCGGGCAGCTTGCGCCCCGGGCTCGGTGGCAACACGATTGCGCGAGCCCTGACTGAACTGAATGTACCGGAGCTGGACGCGATCATCATCTCGCACCCGGATGTGGATCACTTTGGTGGTGTGCCCGAGCTGTTGCGAACATTCCCGGTTCGGCAGTTCATGACCAGTCATCATTTCGCGCGGCAAGCGTTGGGAACGCCCAATGGCACTGCTTCCACACTCCAACGGATGGTCATTGACCACGTTTCACACAGCCGCAATAACGTGATTGCTGCGGGCCAGAACTTTTCGGTCGGACTGCTGCACTTCGATGTGCTTTCACCGGCGAATCCGCCTCCGGCGTGGGCCAATGACAACGAGCATTCGCTGATCCTGTCTGTCCACACGGACACCATTCCCGCCATGCTGCTCACAGGCGACGCCGGGCCGCTGGCATTGGGAGCACTCCTGCAACCCGACGCGCGCGGACAACTGCCTCGACCGCTCATTCTCGAACTGCCCCACCACGGCAGCTTCAACCCGCAAGCCGAGGAACTGGTACGACAGATCAACCCGGCACTCGTCCTGCAATCCACAGGTCCAAGGCGGCTCGGCAACCCTGCATGGAATGCAGTCAAAGAAACTCGTCAAGGCCCTCGCCCGTGGCTGATCACCGCGCGCGACGGCGCGATCTGGGTCGATTTCAAGAGAGATGGATCGTGGACCAGCGGCAGCATGTTGGGAAAGGAACGCCGCTGAAGGATTCACGACTCACTATTCTTCCTCAATGCCCCCAACTGATCCCATCAACTCACCCACCACTCCCGCCCCAGCCGCGCTTCAGGCCCCCTGGCGTCTTCAATATCTCGAATCCGTGGGCGACAAGGAAAAATCCTCCGGTCCGCCCCAGCCCGGAAGTGGCAGTTTCCTCCTTGACTACTGGCGCGACCCATCCAGCGATGAACGCAATCACGTCATCATCCGCTCAACACACGGCCTCATCCTCCTCAACGCTTTCCCTTATTCCAACGGCCATCTCCTCGTCGCCCTCGGCGATGCCCGTCCCACTCTTCTTGATTACGAGCCAGCCCAACGCGCGGCATTCTGGTCGCTCATCGAGATCGCAGCAGACCTGATGCAGAGCACGCTCGAGCCCCAGGGCATCAACTTCGGAATTAACCAGGGCCGCGCTTCCGGCGCGGGCGTGCCGCAACACCTCCACGCGCACCTCGTGCCGCGCTGGGGTGGTGATGTGAATTTCATGTCCACGGTCGCGCAGATCCGCGTCATCCCCAGTTCGCTGGATGCGATGGCCGCGCGATTCCGCGCTACAGCGGCCGCGATGAAGCTTTGAACATCCGAGTGATTACGCCGCCGCCAGCAATCGAATCGCCAATCCGCAGCGGTAATAGTGACCATCCTCGCTGCAACGCGACACGGTACCCGTGCGTGGTGTCCACGTCGCGCCATCCGAATACAAGCTGAAACGCGTTCCCGGCGTCACCTTCACAGGGCAACGAATGCCCAATCCCGCCGCGGATGTATCCGTCAGTTCCACACTCGTCAGAATCGTTCCGCCCTCACCATCATCAAACGCCGCCATCGCAACACCCGTCATGGGCAGGCGAATCGAAGTGCGGCGATCCACAGTCAACTGCCCCTGCGTAATCCCCGTGCGTCCATACGTCCGGGGCATCCCCTCCTGACCAGTCAGCGTGAGGTTCGTGCGGGGGGCATTCTGCGAGTTCGACGAGGTGGACATGGGCACTCTCCAAAAGGGTCGTGCTCAGGTATCGAGAACAAGGACCGGGAACTTCACACCAAGGTCCGAGAGTGTTGAAAATACAAGGGTTGTCGTGGGAAATCCCCCAAACTAGTGACAGAACGCCACGCCAACCCCGCTAAGTCCGGTATTCTGCGCACCCCTGATGAGGCACCTTGCCGCGTCAGGTTCTTCGGCGGAGCACGGAGAGATCACATGCCCTCGACCCTCACCCCTCTCGCGGCAGGCCTCTGCCTGATCGCTGGCACCTGCACCATCACACTCGCCGACAATCCGCGGCACTGGATCTATTTCGCGGACAAAGGCGTGGCCACTCAAGAACTCTCTGCCGCGCTCGCAGATGTGCAATCCACCTACAACCAGCACGCCCTTGCACGGCGGCAGGTTCGCCGCACACTTCCGAACATGGTCGATGCGCGTGATCTTCCCATTCATGCTGGTGATGTTGCCGCGATTCAAGGGCTGGGTCTGCGCATCGTGCATCACAGCCGCTGGCTGAATGCAGTGAGCGTCGAAGGTGATGCCGCCGCGATTGCAGGCGCTGCCCTCCTCCCCCGCGTGACTCGCATCGAACCCGTGCGCCAAGGCGCGCGTCGAAACGAAAGCATGCCGCAGCGCATCGATGACACATCCGGCATCGCCACCGAATACGGCGCATCCACCGCCCAGATTCAGCAACTCAATCTCCACGCCGTTCACGACCTTGGCTTCACCGGTCAGGGCGTCATCGTCGGGATTCTCGATACCGGCTTTGTCCTCACTCACCAGAGCTTCAATCAGCCGGGACATGCTT
>CAYTYD010000088.1:0-6378 GCA_964441555.1 uncultured Phycisphaeraceae bacterium
TGAAGAGGCGTATGCGACGAGACCCGAGCGTGAGACGCGGCCGTAGGTTGGCTTGAGGCCATACATGCCGCAATATGAGGCGGGTTGACGGATTGAGCCGCCAGTGTCGCTTCCCAGTGCAATCGGGACAACTCCCGCCCCCACTGCCGCCGCGGAACCGCCCGATGAGCCCCCTGGGACGTGAGCGAGATCGTGGGGATTGCGCGTCACCTTGAAGGCGGAGTGTTCGCAAGATGAGCCCATGGCGAACTCATCCATATTCGTCTTGCCGATGATGATGGCACCCGCATCGATGAGCCGTTGCACGCTGGTGGCGGTGAATGGCGAGCGGTAATTCTCCAAAATGCGGCTGGCACAAGTCGTGCGGCCGCCATAACCCATCGCATCACCAGGCGTGTGCAAGTCGGGGCCGATGACCAGATTGTCTTTGATGGCAATGGGAACACCAGCCAAGGGCAGTTGCTCACCAGATGCAATGCGCTCGTCGATGAGCGCTGCGTGACAAAGCGCGGCATCGGGGAATGTGTCCAGAAAAGCATCAATTCGGGGCTCGGTGGCAGTGAGACGACCCAGCGCCTCGCGAGTGAATTGCAACGCGGAAGTCGATCGCGCGTTGACGGTAGCGGCGATGACGTGGGCAGTTGGAGTGGCAGAGGAACTCATGCGGAGCCCTCACCCAGCACCTTGGGCACTCTGATAAATGGGGGCATGGTGTCGGGCGCCATGTCCAGAAGCTGGTCGTTTGTGAGCGTCTGGCCTGGTGTGTCGGTATCCAGCCGCGCGTTCTCACCAGCGATACTGGTCAGAGGTTGAACACCGGTCAAATCCAGCGATTGCAGACGTGCCATATAGCCCAGAACTGCAGCAAGATCGTGCTGAGCCGCGTGAAGCTGGGCATCGGTGAGGGCGAGGCGCGAGAGTGAGGCGACCTTACGGACCTCGTCGAGCGATATAGATGAGTGCGGAACCGGAGTCACGTCGAAGTGTATGTTGGGGTGGTTGCGGCCGTGCGGCGTGTGAGTAGGATGAGGCGTGGAGCATGAGGCGACGAGCCCGGGTCAGTCACCCGCCGCTGCGGTGAAGCGGCGTGATTGGCGTTGGCCGGGGGCGCCATTCTTGGCATTGTTTGTAGTCGTCGCATGGTTCGCGCTTTGGATCGGAACCCGGAGCGGACGAGTATTTGCGCAGCGGGTGGTTCACGATCCGGTGCTGGTGGAGCAGACTCGTGAGGGAATGAAGGCCAGTGACCCGAACGGAGAGAGTTGGGATCGGGCAACGCGGCTCTTGAGTGGAGGCCAGGGTGAGGCATGGGCGGTGCGCTATCAGACAAGCGTCGATCACATCGGATGGCCTTTTGCGTCGGAGACGCGAATTCGTCACATCATCTCGATTGAATCGGCACTGCTGAATCCGAGTGCGGAACAAGCCATCCGCCGCGTGGCGGTTCAGGAGTATGTGCGGCTACGTATTCTCGCGGAGGATGATCTGGCGATGGGGCTGCGTGTGACGGATGTGACGAGATCAACGCCGCTGTGGATGGGATGGGTGTGCAATGTGATCTCAGTGCTGGTGGCCTTGCTTGTGGGGTATGGATTGCTGTGCATACCCACGAGCGTTCGAGAGTGGCGCCATGCGGAACGAGAGAGAAAGCTCCGCCGCGGCGTGTGTCCGAGATGCGGATATCGACTTGAGGGGCTCACCGGCCAGACGTGCCCGGAGTGTGGCAACTCGCTACAAAGCTGAATCGCAGGCCACGATCGCTGGCGTATCACCCCGGCGCACCCAGACCATCCGCTGCTCGCGGGGGGACGTGGCGACGATGAGGTGATCGAGGTAATCGCGCAGCTTCTGCGTGGAAAACCGGCCCAGATAAGCAACTTGTGCCGTGGGGTTTCGCGCAAGAATTTCTTCGAGGAGCTCAGCATGAGTCATGGATTCGGTCAGAGGCGGGGCCACGACCGGCGAACCATGAGCGACAAAGAGCCCCTCTCCCGGGGCGGCTTCGACAGTTTCATCGGCGACAAGCACGGCAGAGTCCAGGGCATCCTGCTCTGGGACGACCATGCCAAACAACGTTTCAGATGACCACCATCCAGATCGATCCATGATGAGTCCTTCATCGGTGTGTTCGGGTGCGAGGCCTGCACTGTGTAACTGAGTGAGACGTTGGCGCCAGGGAGGGACGCAATTCGTGTGCCCCTCCAGTCTGAAGAGGGGACGAAGCCACCTGATCCGGCTACCTTCCCTGCATGTCCAGCAGTATCAGCATGTTGCGCTCAGAGGGTGGTCCCTGGGGGGTGTGGGTCCGGACACCCGTGGGTTTGCATGGGCTGGGTGTTCTGGATGAAGCTAGGGCGTTGGGTGACAGGGCGGGAGTGAAGAACCTGGTTTTTGAGTTGGGCCCCCCCGGGGCTGGAGTGCTGAGTTGGAGTGCCGCGGCACGAGGGGCGGCGACGGATGTGATCCACACAGCGACGGAGTGGGCCGTAAGGACGGGGTGGACAGTGTGCCTGAGACCAGAGGCAAGCCACCTGATTTCGGATGTGCCATCGACGCTGGCTGCGCTCCGCTCGCATTCAAGTCTTCGGTTGGCCTTGGAGCAAGCGGCGCTGCTGACAGATTCCATGCTTCCCCAGCGAGCACAACATATGGAGCGCCTGCGGCACGCTTTTGGGCAGCATTCGCAGCTCGGGTGCGTCATGGTGGCTGATGCGGGGATCGAAGCGGATGTGGCGGGGTTTGCAGCGATCACGGTGTGGGCTGCTCGTGGTGCCCCGAACGCAGGAGATGGACCACGTGGACGTGAAAATCCAAGCCCGACAGAGCCGGGTTGATTGGGTCGCTTGGTCGGATTGCGGGACATACCCTCTGGACCTATGGCAGAGACGAGCAAACCCACCCCAGATCACCCCAACTTTGCGGTCTTCAAGACACTGTTTCCGATGCGCAAATTCCGGGCCACGGAGTTTCGTGGCGAGTCGACACTGATCGTCGAAGCCGCGGACCTGCACGATGTGTTGGCGGCGTGTAAGAACGATGCGCGGCTGAACTACAACTTCCTCTCGGATGTGGTCGGCATCGACTACCTGAACTACCCGACGCCGATGCCGGGCCGATTTGCCGTGGTGTACATCATCGAGTCTTTCTCGCGCGAAGACCGTTTCTACATCAAGACATTTATGAATCCCTCGATTCCCACCGATGGGATCGTGGATGATCCAGCGCTGCACATCCGTTCCGCGTGCGATATCTGGGCCGGTGCCGAGTGGCCGGAGCGGGAAGTCTTTGACATGTTCGGCATCCGCTTTGACGGACACCCTGATCTGCGCCGGATCCTCACTTGGGAAGAGTTCCCGGGGCACCCTCTGCGGAAGGATTACCCGGTGCGCGGTCGCGGCGAGCGCGAGTCGTACCGCATGGTCGATCGCACGACGGCGTGAGACAATACTTCCAAATTAAAGTCAGGCCAAATTCAGACCGGAAATCACCGTCCAGTCGAAATCGATCCGGGAGCGACGATGCGCACCCGGTCCTTCTTCAAATCCCACTCGATGGCCTTGCTGGTCAGTGGTGCGCGAGCCGCAGGATCAAAGACGGTGACATCGCGGCCCCCGTCGGCAGTGAGCACCATGACACCCTGCACCGCGTCGTAGACCATGCGATCACTTGTCATTTCGCGGCGGGTCGAGCTGCGGGCCCAGACATTGCCAGTGGCGATGAGCTGCGAGAGGGATGCACCGCCAGAGAGGCCGCCGGGAGTGGGTGTCGCGGCTTCACTGGATGACGCATTTTGGCGGATTGTGGCGACCAGATCGCTTGAGCGAAGCACCGTGGGTTCGGCATCGCCAGCGCGGAGGTGAACAACCTGCACATTGCCGTGCATCTCAGCGCGATCTTGAGCGCGGAAAGCGGTCATGGAGTCAGACCACGTGAAAAGGGCATCACCTTGTCCGCGCGATTGGGCGAAGGGATCTGAGGAGTTCCCGGCCGAAGACGAAGGCGTTGATTGGCGACGATCCACCGAAAGAAGCTTGCCAGGGCCGGGGACAGTCAGCGTCTGGGCCACGTTGTCGGCATCGATCGTGTTGCCTTGGATGAACGTGAGAGACGCCAACGTGCGATCTGCGGCGGAGACGACGCGGCGTGATTCCATGCTCGCCTGTGCGGTATCCGTGCCGCGAGCAATCGCTCGTTGAACCTCGCGAGGGGGCGTTCTTGCAGCGGCAGACTTTCCATCTGCGCCGAGTGGCGTGGCAGGTGGGGCCTGGTCAACTGGCGCGGGAGTGAGAGCGATGGTGATCGTCTGGCCGTTGACCTTGTCGGTGCTGATGGCATCGGGTGTCCACACGGCCTGCACGCTGCCTTCCAGTGCCGCGTCGCCCTTGCGATCATCAAACGTCATTGAGGATGTCCAGCGTGCCTCGACCTTGGGCACAAAGCCATCTTTCAATGGCGGTTGCACGTGCATCAACATGCCGGGGCCGGGAACACCGATGGTGCGGGCCAGGCCATCGACCTCGACAATCGGGCCACTGATCGTCGTCGCATCTTTGCTGGCGACTGCATCGACATTGCCACGACCAGTGAGACGGGCTCGCTGCGTGGGCACATCAAAAGCGATCTCATGACCGTGGGCATCGACACCGTCGGAGGATTGCACGTGAGCGGATTCGCGGGCGGTGAGAGTCTTGATTTCAGACTTGCCATCCTTATTCAGACCAAGCCGCGCATCGATCACGCCACCCTCGACGAGATCTTTGCCGCGAGTGGCTTTGGCGGAGTTTCGAGAGATAAGGCGGTCTGGCACCGCAGTGCCTTTGGCATCGGTCGCAAAAGCAACCTGCACATCCTGACCGGCGAGTGTGCCGCCGGACGCATCTGATGCGAAGACGTTGTCCTTTGCCTCCAACCGGGAAATTCGCGATCCGGTGGCGTCGGCTGCAAAAACGGCGTGGAGCCAACCCGCATCAATCTGGGAGCCATCACCCTTTGCTTGCACAGCGCCAGAGAGAATCGCTTCCTGCAATTGATTGCCGACGCGTCCATCGCGCATCGCAAAGACAAAATCGGCCTGATCAGACCATTGAATGGTCTGAGGTTGGGGTGGAGCCGCAGGTGCGGCAGGGCTCGTTGATTCCGCGGGCTTTGTCGCGGCGGTCGTGAGTGTGCCGATAACGGTGCCGGGGCCTCGGGCATGGGCGACACCAGTATTGAGATTCAGGGCCAGCGATTCGCCCAGCACAGTGCCGTTGTCTTTGAGATCAAGCGAGACGCCACGCGGGGTGGGGGAATTCATGGAGACTTCGCGGCGGGTGGCAAAGTAGTTGAGGACGGGTGCAGTGCCCCGAGCGCCGGCGGCAGGGTCATCGATATAGACGGTGCCACCGATGGGCGATGTAAAGCGCATGGACACATCGTCCTTGACGAGTTCGGCGATGGAATCATCGACGGTGCGGGCGACGAGGGGACCGGACCACGTGAGTATCACATCCGCCTGGTCGTTTGATATCACTGGTGCCGCTGGCGAAGCGGTCTCGCCCTTGATGTTTGATGAAGCGACGGCTTTGGATTCCACGTTGAGCGGAGCATCTGGTTTGGCGGAACTGGCCGTGCCTGCTGATGCGTCGCCCTTGCTGGCTGCGAATGGCTGCGATGGGGAAACCGACTTGGCAGGAGTGCCGAAAGCATCGGGAGAGAGGCGACCATTAAATAGGGCAGCAAAGACTTCGAGTTGTTCGCTTTTCACCTCGCGAGTCCCCTGAGAGAGACGCACATCAGAGCCAAAGACAGCGCGGTATTGCGTGCGGGTGACCGGTGCTGGCGTCACGGCCGACGCTGAAGTATTCGTTTGAGGAGTCGATGTATTGCCAGTTGCAGCGATGGTATTTTGATTGGCTGATGCGGCGGTCGCCGGAGCAGGTGCAGTCGCGGGAGAGCCATCCGGAGAAGACATCTGCGGTTTAATGACGAGTTTGTCGCCTTCGCGAATCTCGAAGTACTCGACGCGATCCTTGAGTTCGTTGAAAATGATGGTGAGTCCGCGGCCGGAGAACGTGGCATTATCGAGAACCGCACGCACGACATCTGGTGTGGAGATTTCGCCCGTCGTGCCATCGAAGGACAGCGTGTCCATGGTGGTTGTGGCAAAGGCGACATCGACGGCAGGATCAGGGCGCGAGCCATCGGGCTTTTTCTTGAAGACCTTGATGGTGACGCCGCCTGTGAGAGTGCCGGAATCGGGACGGCGGCTGACGGCCTCATCTGCGATGAAGACGTTGCCTCCCTTGGCCTCCAGATGGATCACGCCGCCATCACGCAGGAACATCCATCCTTGCGGAGCAGTCACGTTGTAGCGTTTGTCGCCAAGAGGATCGAGCG
>CAYTYD010000088.1:6388-8410 GCA_964441555.1 uncultured Phycisphaeraceae bacterium
CACCGTCGCCCCACTGCTGCTGTGAATCCGCGTGCCGGAACTCGATTGGGTACGTGTGGGAGGGGCGGAAAGGTCGACCACAGGAGGACGAGTTCCCGGCGTGCCCGATGCTGTGGCATTTGCATCGCCAGCACGCGGGGCGGCCGGAGTTCTCAGGAAGTATGAAAATGCCCACACCGCACCAATGCCCACCACACCGGTCACCACGGCCAGAATCAGCCCCGGCGTGCGCGACATACCGGGGCGCGAAGCACATGTGCGGCGAACTCTCGTCTGCATGATCGATAGTAGTGAAGCACGGAGGGTTATGAACCCTGACCGGCAAACGACAGGCGAACGCGTTCAAGCAGGTTTTTGGCCTGTAACAACGCCTCGATGGCCTCACGTACGGCACCGTCGCCTCCTGGTGCGGCGGTGACGAAGTGGGCATGAGACTGTGTGAAGGCATCGGCCTCCGGCACCGCAATCGCAATCGCTGTGCGCTGAAAGAGCGGAACATCCATCCAGTCGTCGCCAATACACGCGACGTTGGCATCGCTCAGACCGGTTGATTTCAAGAGTGAATCGAGTGCATCGCCCTTGCGATGGGCTCCTTGAACCACAAGATCAATACCCAATTGCCTGGCCCGATGATTCACACTCGGCACGTCGCGGGCGGTCACGATTGCAACTATCAGGCCAGCCTTCTGCCAGGCCTTGATTCCCAATCCATCACGCACGTTGAATCGCTTGAATTCAGCTCCCGCATCATCTACGTAGATCGACCCATCAGTCAACGTGCCATCCACATCCAGAACCAGTAGCGAAATCGCGGCGGCCCTGGCGGCAAATTCCTTGGAACCTGGAAGGCACTGCATCGATCAATCCTTCACCAATTTCATGGTCATCAAGTCCTGAACATCCAGAATGCCGACCGGCTTGCCGTGGGCATCGACCACGGGAATCTCATCCTGGCGGAATTCGCGAATCATCTGCACGGCGTCTTTCACCAACGCATCATCGCGAAGCGTGCGTGGCGAACGTGTCATGACGGTGCTGATGGGAACTTCAACACTGCCACCACGCAGAACCAGACGACGCAAATCTCCATCGGTGAAGACGCCGGTCATCACGCCGTGTCCGTCGATGAGGACCAGTGCACCAGGGCGACGCCCCATGCTCTCGGCCTGCCGCAGGGCCTCGGCAATGGTCACCGAATCTGCGATCAGAGGCATGTTCTTGCCTGCGACAAAACGCAGGACATCTGTCACAGGCCTAAGCAGGCCACCAAGCGCGCCGCCAGGGTGGCGACGTTTGAAATCCTCGTGGGTGAAAGCCCTACGGCGTGCCGCAGCAAGGGCCAGAGCATCCCCCAAAGCCATGGTGGCGGTGGTGCTGCTAGTCGGAGCGAGAAACTCCGGCTCCCCAGCTTCCCGCGTCATGCCCAGCACCAGGGGCACGGTGGCGAGGCGTTCGAGGCTTGAAGGAGTCGGCCGCTGCACTGCCGTGATCGAGATGATGTCGAGGCCATCCTGCTTCAGGGTAAGGGCCAGATCGACGACTTCCTCGGTTTCTCCACTGGAAGAGATGGCCAAGACCACATCCTGACGACGAAACTTGCCCAGATCGCCGTGGGCCGCCTCGGTGGGGTGGACGCTGTGGGACGGGATGCCAAGCGACGCCAGCGAGGCACTGATCTTGGCCCCAACGTGACCGCTTTTGCCCATGCCCGTGACCAGCACCGTGCCCCCCTGCTCAGCACAACGAACCAGCAAATCGACTGCGCGGCAGAAATCATGGGAAACGCGTTCGACAACACCAGCCACCGCTGCGGCTTCGTCGCGCAGGACTCGTTTGAGAAAGTCAATTTCACCGGCAGGAACCGACATGGGGCAAGAATATGCCGGGAATGCGGAAGCCACGGCGCTGTCGTCTGTTACCCTGTAGATTATGGAGAGTGATACACGACAAGAGAGCCCGGATCAGGATGCCGCGAATGTGGCGCAAAACTCTCTTGCGCGGCCTGTAAGCGTGTCGGCAACG
>CAYTYD010000088.1:8420-11941 GCA_964441555.1 uncultured Phycisphaeraceae bacterium
TTCAGTGCACCAGGCGCCCGCTTACGGTAAAGGTCCTGCTCTTCCTGATCCGACGGGCAGAGATCGATGTTCATGACATCCCCATCTCGTTGATCGCTGATCAATACCTTTCCTACGTGACTGGCTTTGTCAATCAGGCCGACACGGGCAAGGTCGACTTGGAATCTGCAGGCGATTTTCTGGTGATGGCTGCGACGCTGATGGAGATCAAATCGCGGATGATCGCGTGGGACCCGAACCAACCGGCGGAAGCGCAGACGAGCAGCGATGACGAGGCCAGTGAAGATCCTCGCGCCGATCTGGTGCGGCAATTGCTTGCATTTAAGCAGTATCGCGATGCGGCGCACATCCTGGAATCCAGATCTGAGCAGTGGCAACGGCGATTCCCTGCCGCGGCTCACCATTCCGCGCAGAACGAGTCAGAGGCAGATCCGGATGCACCCGCCGATGTCTCGATGGATGAACTGACGATTCAGGATCTGATCGAGGCATTCCGATCCATCGTTGAGACGGTCAACTTCGAGCGTGTGGGTGAGCACGCCGTCAAGTACGACGACACTCCGATTGAAATTCACGCGGAGGACATTCTCGATCGCATCCGCGAACACACGACCACGCTGGCGAGCAGCACGGGCCAGCCCATGACGATGCGGCAGATCTTCACGGGTCGCCGCCGCTCCGAGATGATTGGGCTCTTCCTGGCACTGCTCGAACTGGTCCGCCGCCGGGCCGTCGCCGTGCGGCAGGAGGCGACGCTGGGAGAGATTGTGGTGGAGGAACTGAAGGGCGAATCCAGTGCCACGAACGCAAGTGCCGAACCAGGCACTGGTGCGACCAGCGAAGCGGCGTCAGACATGACTTCGTAACCGGACCTGACAAAACAAAGACGGCGCAGCGAAAGTAGTGAGCATTATGTGAGCGTGATGAATCGTGAAAAACAACAAGGCGTGGATCGGAATCCACGCCTTGCGATGATCTTGAAATGTCTGAAACTGGCTTACTTGGCCTTGCCTGTGATGAGGGGCACCAAGTCAGTATTCGACACACCCAGCGCGCCGATGGCTGCTGCGGCGGCGGTCGCCTCCGGACCGTTGCCCTTGGAAGCCACTTCCATGAGGCGGGGAATGTGCCGCGATTCCAGCATGTTGCCAAAGCGACGGGCCGATTGAGTCACCTTGTCAAGCATCAGCACCTGCTCGCTGCCCGAGGCATCGAGTGCGGCATCGGCCAGAGCGATCTGGGCCCGGGGCTGACCAACACGAGCGAGCACATCAGCGACATCGGAACGATTGGCGATCTTGGAGTTAGCCAATGCACCGACGAGCGCGGCAGAGGCATCTTCAACTTTCAAGGCCTGATTGCCACTCACGGCCAGGTCGCGCAGAGCGGTCAGCGAGCGACCTGCAAAGGCCTTGGCCTCGTCGCCTGTGATGCCGCCACCAGCGCCAGTCTGCACCAACGATTCGGCAGCCTTGGAGATGGTCTCTTCACCCATCGCCACCGAGCGAACCGCCACGAGACGATCGCGGCTGTAGGCATTGCGCAGATCGCCGATCGAATCCGCAGGAGCCAGAATCAGAGCGGGAGCCGCGGAAGTGCGCGAATTGGAACGAATCTCGCCCACCACTTCGCCAGACTTGGCCGCGGAGAGATTGGCAATCACAACCAGATCGACGCCGGGGGCTTCAGAAACGGGTGCCGCGATATCAGCGAGGGTCTTACCGAAGGGGAGAACCTGGTACTTGGATTTCTCCAAGATCTTGCGGACCGACTGGTAGCTTTCATTGTCGTTGGCGATGACGACGGC
Organism: uncultured Phycisphaeraceae bacterium; assembly: GCA_964441555.1. GTDB lineage: Bacteria > Planctomycetota > Phycisphaerae > Phycisphaerales > UBA1924 > F1-120-MAGs238. The sequence goes on from CAYTYD010000088.1 coordinate 10,228, forward strand.
GTACTGGGTACCCGCATCGCGAATGGCGGAAGCCAGCGTGGGCACCACGCGCTCAGAACCGGGGAAGGGTTGTGCCGGCGCAGCGGCGGAGATCGCCAGGGCCGCGTCGTATTGGACGCGACGATTGGGATATGACAGTGCGTCGACAAGTGCCGAGGAGCCGCCGGAAGTGGGCACCAGCACTGAATTGCCAGCCGTCTTCTCAACCGCAGCAAGGGCCTTGCGTGCCAGGGGCGTGTCACGACCGGTCAAAGCGCGAGCCAGAACCTGCTGCGAGACATTTGGGCCCGCGGCCACGGCGTAATACATCGCCTCGCGACGATTCGCACCGTACTCAGGATTCTGATAGTTCTCAGGGGTGTCGATCTCGCGGCTGAAATTACTCGCGACCCACGTGGTCACGGCGTTGCCATTCGCGGGATTCAGGTTCAGCGCCTTCTCCGCACAGCGCATCGCCATCGCCTCGTTGAATACGGGGGTGCGGATCGCCTGCATGGAAAGCCCACCACCCTTGACGAAAGACCAGATCAATTGGTGATCTTCGCCGGGGAAACAAGTGAGATCGGTGTTCTCAGAGTAATACGCCTCAGCGAGCTGGGTGTACAAAGTGGAGGTATCAGCACCCGCGCCACCCAGGCGATCGATTGCCCGATCGCACGCGGCCTTCACGCCAGCGACCGACGTCTGGGAACGCAGTTCGGCAATCGCAGGAATCGCAGCGCGACGACCGACAGCACCCAACACATCCACCACCATCTCCTGCTGACCGGGCTCAAGATTGGGAAGGGCCGTCGTCAGTGGCGTTACAGCGTGACGCCCCATGTCGCGAATCACAGTGGTCGCTTCGGCCTGCAACGCGAGGTTGCCACGATCGAGCATCGCTTCAAGCAGTTGCGGCATGGCGTATTCGCCGGCGGGAATCAGACGCTCGCGGGCGAGAATCTTGCCGCGAACCGGTCCGACCAGCATGGCGATGTTCTTGGAGATTTCATCAGGATTGCGGGCCTTGGCGACCTTACCCGTCTGATAGAGCTTGGAAAGACTGCCTGCGGTGGCTTCGATCTCGCCAACCTTCATGGCGCGACCAACGGCGTCCTCAAAGCGACCAAGCTCATCACCCGTCTCAACCAGAGTGACAAAGTCGGCGGGTGAAATCTTGCGGCGGAGCAATTCATCACCCATCGCCCCGGCTACGTCGTAACGCGCAACCTTGACGTAGTGGATGAAATCGCGGAGCAATTCCGAATCGCTCACCTTGTTGGCGGCAGGTGCAGCAGCGGCCGGCGCCGGCGCAGCAGGAGTCGATTGCGCCACGGCGTGACCCGCGGCCATCGTGAGAGCGCACACCGTCACGGTGCGAGCAGAAAATGCAAACCATGCGTTAGCGGCAAATCGATTCACGAACACGCTCCTGACACGTAGAACCCGACCGAGTCAATCAGCAAGCTCACACCCGCTGATCCCATACCGAACTACTTCCGCAACGCAATTGCGTTGCAGAGGGGGTGACGGTAAGCGCGGCGGCATCACTCTTCTTTTCCTCTTGACCCACACAAGGAGAGAAAGAAGCACCTAACAAACCCCGTCGCGACTCGGTCCAATGTAACGCCAGTCGGGGTGCGCGTCAAATCCGCCATCTCAGGGTTCCAAATCAGTTCGGGATCGCACACACAAATTTGACACCGTGCGGAAAGGTCCAGTAACCGGAAAGTGG
>CAYTYD010000089.1:0-11862 GCA_964441555.1 uncultured Phycisphaeraceae bacterium
AGTCCACATCGCCAAGCGAAACGAAGTAGACCCCGTCCTCAAAGTCCTCCAGCAACGGCTGAGTCTCAGAGGTTTATCCAGAACCGTTTGTACACTTTGAAAAGGAGTCCTTATGCGCCAGAACCCGTTCTTGATTGCTGCTCTCACCTGTATCCCAATGACAGCCATGACCTCGCTCACCGGCTGCGAGGAAAAGAAGCCAGCCGCAACGTCGGCAAAGGCCGACGACCACGGCCACGATCATGGCCCGGGTGGCGAGCATTCTGCTCCCAAGGCTGGCCACGGCGGCGCAGTCATCGCGCTCGGCGAGCAGACCATCGGGAAGTTCACAGCCAAGGCCACCCGTGACGAAGGGCAGGTCGTCGCTGGCAAAGATGCCCCCATCGATGTGACTGTCACGCCCGCCGCCGGAGCCACGACCAAAGCCGTGGCTGTTCGCTTCTGGATCGGCACGCAGGATGCCAAAGGCAGCGTCAAGGCCAAGGCCGAAGTTGAAGACCCGAAGGACCCCAATCGCTGGCACGCCCACGCCGAAGTTCCGAACCCGATGCCTGCTGGCAGTAAGCTCTGGATCGAGATTGAGGATGAGAAGGGAGGCACAAGTGTTGGCGGGTTTGATTTGAAGATGTAGTCTGTCTTGATCGCCCAGGAAGTGATCCGACTGTTTCCCGCGTGTGACGCCTTTCTACAGGGGAAGATTGCGCATGCCGAATTGGATAGGTGTGAAGAGAAGATTGGCAGTCAGGTTGATCCCAAAGGGAATCGTGACAATCCACGGGAGTTTGCGGCGAATGGCCTGAACCAGAACGAACCCAGAGCTGATCGCGATGATCGGATAAAGAATGGTCCAGATGGTTCCGATCGTCGCCGGGGCAGGTGTCCAGCTGGGCTTCGCTAGTTGGTTGTACCAGGTCATCCATTCCATCGGCGTGGGCTCACAATTGATTTCACCGGTCGAGCGTAGTGCCACAATCTCACGGGACAGTCGGCGATCTATGCCGCGGGAACATGAGGGTTCAGGTATCATCCAAGTTTGATGTTCACGCCTCGATGGGAGTCCGCATGCACGCATTCCGTACGCCGCTCGTTCTTCTTGCCTTGCTTGGTGCCTTAACCAGCGCCGACGCCGATGACTCCATGGGCCATTCCAAGCACGGCAGTGCGTTCGACACAGGTTTGCGGCAGAGGCCTTGGCCGATGGAAGGGATCGGCAAGGCCCACTTTCCGATCACCACCAAGAACGACGAAGTTCAGAAGTGGTTCGATCAGGGAAACGCCCTTCTGCAATCGTTCTGGTATGAAGAGGCAGAACGCTCCTTTCGCTGGTGTTTGAAGCTCGATCCGGATTGTGCGATGGCGTATTGGGGTCTTGCCCGAACTGGGCTCAGCTGGTCCACCGGCCTGAGCGACACGCCCGACATCAAACGCTACAAGGACTTTCTCAAAGAAGCAGTCCGCCGAAAGAGTTCTGTGACTGAGCGGGAGCGCATGTATATCGAAGCGTGGGACGCCGCGATGCGAGCAGATGCACCCGATCGCATCAAGACGCTCAATCAGAAGCTGCAGGAAGTGGTATTGAAGTTTCCAGACGATGTCGAGGCTCAAACTCTGCTCGCCATGTTCTCGATCGGAACCGGCAACGCGATGGGCACGGAGATGATGGTTCGTGAGATTCTTCGCAAAAATCCTGATCACCCCGGAGCGCACCACACCCGCATCCACAATTGGGATGGAGTCTTTGCCGAGCAAGCAATCGCCAGTTGTCAGGCGTACGGCCGCGTTGCTCCCGGCATCGGCCACTCCAATCACATGCCCGGTCACAACTACTCCAAGATTGGCATGTGGCACGAAGCTGCGCGGTCGATGGATGCCGCGACTCGCGTTGAGCTTCGCTACATGAATGAGCGTCTTGCGCTTCCATTTGAAACCTGGAACTTTGCGCACAATCGAAACTACCTCTGTTACATTCAGGAGCAGCTCGGCATGCCCGTCGCTTCACTGCAAGGTGCCAATGACCTTCTCTCCGCGCCGCGTGAGCCCAAACGTGGCAAAGGGCCTGAATATGGCACTTCTGATCAAGGATTAGTCGCACAGATCCGTGTATTGGTCAAGTTTGAACGCTGGGATGACATCCTCAAGGCAGGCACCATTCAATGGCCCGATGGCGATGAATACAAAGTGATGCGCGCGTATACGGAGACGCTTGCGTACATCGGTCAGGGCAAAGTTGTCGATGGCCGTAGCCGTTTAGCCGAGACTAAGGAATTGCTTCGCACACAGGCTGAAGCCAGGAAGGCCACCGCTTCCACCGCAAGTCCGATGCCCGGTCCTGCTCTTCCAGAGCCGTACGTCGTCGAAATGAGCATTGCCGAAGGTTTGCTTGCAGCCGCGGAAGGAAACCTGCTGGATGCGACACGGTTTCTCACCGAGGCCGCGGCCACCGAAAAGAAGCTCCGCGACAGCGATATGTACCTGAACGATCCGCCTGATGCGGCATGGCCCGCCATGCGTCTCCTTGGCGATGTCTATCTTCGCGCTGGCGAATATCGCCTCGCCATCGAGGCCTACGAACGCGCCCTCAAGCAGGAGCGCAACGATGCATTCTCGCTCGCGGGTCTGGCTCAGGCATATCTCAAGTCCGGCAATCGTGACAAGGCAACTTTGTGCGCCGGTCAATTCGCCTACATCTGGTCTGGGTGTGATTCGGGTCTTCGCTGGAAAGCTAAGGTTGACGCCCTTGACCTGAATGCAGCGCCCGTCGCATGCTCACCCGCCCCGGAACGACCCTATTCAACCGATGCGCAAACCAGCTTTGGCCCCCTCAATTGGGAACCCTTCGCCGCGCCGCAGCTGGAGTGTCTGGATACCGATGGCAAAGCGGTCCGCCTTGAGGATTTCCGCGGCAAGAACATCATCCTGGTCTTCTACCTCGGCGATTCGTGTCCGCATTGCGTGGATCAGTTAGGTGCGATCAACGCCCGATCAAGCGATTGGGACACTGAAAACACCATCGTGCTCGCGGTCAGTAGCGCGACCCCAGAGAATAACAAGGCCTCAGAAAAGCTTGGTAAACTCTCGATGCGTCTGCTTTCCGATCGAGATCATGCCAATGCGCGCCGGTTCACTTCATTCGATGATTTTGAAGAGATAGAACTGCACTCGACGATTCTCATCGACACCAAAGGTCGCGTGCATTGGAAACGCACCGGGGGCGATCCCTTCACCGATATGGACTTCCTGATTCAGACACTCAAGCGCATGAATGGCAAACCCGCCATCGCTAAGGCCGAGAAATAGTCCCCTGCGGCAGTGGGGGAGTTGCGCTTCTCATTCAACCAAGTGCGGGATCATCAGCGTACTTCCTTACGACGATCGAGCACTTCGCCGCGTCGTCTTCTTGGTCACACTCTTCTTCGTCGCCACTTTCTTCACGCTCCTCTGCTTTGCCGGCTTTTTCTTTGTCGCGGTTTTCTTTGGGGGCTTCTTCGCAGTCGCTTTCTTTCCAGATGGCTTGTCTGGTTTGGCAAGACGCAGAATCACCCCGCCATCACCAGACGTCGCAAATGGCACGGTGTTGGCCGCAATCGCCGCCTCGATGAGGTTTGCGACGGCAGGCCGAGTCAGCGTTGCCGCATTGTCCAGATCGATGTAGCGCACCATGCTGCCGGTGCCTTTCAGCAGCTTCTCCGGATCCGACAATCCCTTGCCACGATTGAAATAGAACTTCACTCCCGTGGCTTCCGCACGGATGGCCAGCACGCCGTCGATTCCATGATCATTTGGTGAATAGCTGAAGATGATCCATGAGCGGTACTCGTACACGATTTCTTGTGACGTGGGGAGCCGCGCTTGCACATGCTTTCTCGCCGCGTTGATCAGTCGCGCGTGGGCGGGGGCGTGTGTGGCAATCACTGCACGAATCGCGGCTTCGGACGCCTTGCGACCCGATTCCGTGGATTGACTGGTTTGTGAAGTGCTCATGGCTTGGTGCTCCGGCGATGTGCTGCGGATGGCACGTGAATGCGTGGTTGACAGATCCGCTCATTCACGCCGCCGCAAAGTGTAGAGGTTTGGCGAGGTCACGGACAATGCCGTGACATCATCTGCTAATCTCTGCACATGCTGATCGCGATCACATGCTTCTACGCTGCCTTGGCCCTCCAATCCAATTCCCAGCAAACCATTCAACAGGCAGCCCGAGTTGATGTGGTCATTGCCGATTTCGAAGGTGACGAATACAACGGATGGACAGTCACTGGTGCCGCATTCGGTAAGGGGCCGGCCCCAGGAACCCTGCCCAATCAAATGCCAGTCACCGGGTTTGCCGGCAAGGGGCTCGTCAATTCATTTGTCGGTGGTGATGGCTCGACTGGCCGACTCCTTTCACCCGCATTCCCCATTTCGCGTCGCGCGCTCACGCTGCTCATTGGTGGTGGGGGCTGGGCTGGAAAGACATGTATCAACCTCCTTGTCGATGGTCAGGTTGTTCGCTCCGCCACCGGAAGCAATACCAAACCGGGCGGTTCGGAGGCTTTGGAACGTCTGAATTGGGACCTTTCCGAGCTACAAGGCAAAAACGCTCAGATCGAGATCGTCGATGATGCCACCGGAGGGTGGGGCCACATCAATGTCGATCAGATCGTCCTCGCAGATTCGCCTCCGCCTGGACTGATCGATCATCCACAGCGCACCATCTCGATCAAGCATCACTATCTCAATCTCCCGGTATCGCACGAAGCGCCGCTGCGGCGCATGTTTTTGGAAGTCGAAGGCAAGACCATCGATGACTTTGAAATCGCCATCACGCACGACAAACCAGACTACTGGGTCTTCATCGATGTGTCGCGCTGGACAGGTCAACAAGCCACTCTCAAAGCCCAGCGCTTGCCCAACGATGGCGCGGCACTCGCAAAAGTCACGCCATCCGACGAATTGCTCGGCAGCGAGCCCCTGTACTCCGAAACCCTTCGCCCACAGTTTCATTTTTCCAGTCGTCGCGGCTGGCTGAACGACCCCAACGGCATGGTCTTTGCCAATGGTGAGTATCACCTCTATTACCAGCACAATCCATACGGCTGGTCTTGGGGCAACATGCACTGGGGCCACGCCGTCAGTCCCGACATGATTCACTGGAAGGAACTCCCCATCGGGATCACACCGCACGCCTTTGACGATTGGGCCTATTCCGGCAGTGCCATCGTGGATGCCGACAACACCGCTGGTTGGCGCATCGGCGACGAACAAGTCCTCGTCGCCGCATACACCAGCACGGGCCGCGGCGAGTGCATCGTCTACAGCAATGATGGCGGCCGCACCTTCACCGAGTATTCCGGCAATCCTGTCGTTGTGCACACCTCTGGCGAGGGGCGCGATCCGCGCCTTCTCTGGCACTCTCCGACCAAGCGGTGGGTGATGGCGGTGTACACCGAAGACCGTGCCGCGGCAGGGGCTGATCGCCAGGGCATCTCGTTCTTCACTTCCTCTGATCTGAAGAAGTGGACGTTCCAAAGCCGAATCGGTGGCTTCTTTGAATGTCCAGACCTTTTTGAGCTGCCTGTGGATGGCAATCCGCAGAACACCCGTTGGGTGCTGACTGCCGCGAATAGCCAGTATGTGCTTGGACAATTTGATGGGGCCAGGTTTACTCCCGACGAGCCGAGGCAATTTCATCCCGGCAATCTCAGTGACACGTTCTACGCGGCACAGACGTTCAGTCACGCGCGCGATGGTCGCCGCATTCAGATCGGTTGGGCCCGCATCAATATGCCCGGCATGCCCTTCAATCAGATGATGTCATTCCCGACAGATCTCACCTTGCACACCACTCCCCGTGGTCTGTGCGTGTTCGTGAATCCCATTCCAGAGATCGAGCGGCTGTACCAGAATACTGAGAAGTACTCAGAACAAACCATTCTTCCAGATTCGCCGCTGCGCAAGCCACTTCCCCGGAAAATGTGGGATGTACAGCTCACCTTGAAAGCCGAGCCATCCGCGGCAGCCGAAATTCGCCTGCAAGGTTTCTCAATTCAGATTGATCCCGATGGCACGGTGTCATGCGCTGGCCGCAAGATCGCGCGACCCGAGGGTCATGGCAATTTTCAGTTGCGAGCCCTGCTGGATGTGGTCTCGCTGGAACTGTTCATCGATGAAGGTGAGTTCAGCATGATCGTTCCCGCCAAAATGTCCGGGGATGGATTGGAAATTCATGCTCAGCGCGGAACAGTGCATCTGCTCAACATGCAGGTGCATGAGCTGAAATCCGCATGGCCGGCAGCCACGATGCCTCAACCCAGCGGCGTGCGCTGATAGGCATGCATCGAGAAATCCACATCTTCTACCTTGGGTGTGTCCGGTCCGAGAAGTTTCAGCATGCTCATCACCTGGGCCCGATGATGCACCTCATGCATCACCATCTGCATGAAGAGATCCATGGCGTTGGTCTGAATGTGGAATCTCTTGCCTTGTTCATCCGCAAAGGAGTCCCACGTGATGATGCGATCCCAGTTCCGCTCTGCCGCGATTACGGAGCGAATCCGCGATTGCTGCTCGTTCCAGCTGGATTGAATGACTCCAAACTCTGGCGGCGTCTCATACTGAATCGTCCATTGCGAGTAGTGGGGGACGTCTCGCCCCTCCAGCCGCTCCACGTAGTACCACTCTGAAATCATGATGTGGGCGAGCGTCGATGCGACCGACCCCAATCCAATCTTGGTATCGCGTCGATACTGCTCGTCCGTCAGTGCCGATGCTGCAGTCAGCACTCTGCCGCGGACCTGCATCAGGTAGTCATACATCAGTGTGGCACGCATGTCTTCAGTGTACGGATTGGTAAACATGGTGTTCTACCCTACCGCATGCATATCTCCCTCAAGTGCGCGTTTCTCCTCGCGACTGCTGTAACGGTCGCCGGTTGCTCCACCCCACATTCATCACTGCCATCGAGCTTTCCTCGCCTTTCCGGCAATCCCATCCTTTCCGGCTGGTATGCCGACCCCGAAGCCATCGTCTTTGACAACACCTATTGGATCTATCCCACCACCTCGGCCCGGTACGATGCGCAGACGTACTTTGACTGCTTCTCCTCGAGTGATCTCATCACCTGGACCAAGCACCCCCACATCCTTGAAAAGTCCTCAGTCTCCTGGGCTCGCCGCGCCATGTGGGCACCCGCGATCACGCGGCATCAAGGCAAGTATTTCCTTTTCTTTGGCGCTAATGACATTCAGAAAAACAGCGAAGTCGGCGGCATTGGCGTCGCCGTCTCCGACTCCCCGTCCGGTCCGTTCAAAGATCATCTGGGCAGGCCCCTGATCGATGCTTTTCACAATGGTGCTCAACCCATCGATCAGGCCTTCTTCCGCGATACCGATGGCGCGGCATACCTGATCTATGGCGGTTGGCGTCATTGCAATATCGTACGGCTCAACGATGAGTTCACCGGCCTGCTGCCTCACGCCGATGGTTCGACTTTCAAGGAAGTCACCCCCGAGGGATACGTCGAAGGCCCCTTCATGTTCAAGCGTGATGGTAAGTATTACTTCATGTGGTCCGAAGGTGGCTGGACCGGCCCCGATTATTCCGTCGCATACGCCATCGCCGACAGCGTGACCGGCCCGTTCCGCCGCGTCGGCAAGATCTTGCAGCAGGATGCCAAGGTCGCCACCGGCGCAGGGCATCACAGCGTGATCCAGCGTCCGGGCACCGATGAGTTCTTCATCGTCTATCACCGGCGCCCGTTGGGCGAGACTGATCGCGACCATCGCGTCGTCTGCATTGATCGCATGGAGTTCGCGGCAGATGGAACAATCAAACCCGTCACGATCACTTTTGAAGGTGTGCCCGCGTCTGCGGCGAAGGGCCAGTGAAAAAGAAAGCACCCGCCGCAGGTGCGACGGGTGCATGAAATCTCACGTGAGATCAAGGCGATCAGTGAATCACGCCGGAGCGGTTGAACGAGTCAAAGAGGTTGTAGGTCACGCCGAAGGAGGAGGAGTTGGAGGCGAAGAGCTTGCCGCCGCTGGCGCGGGCGTCGGCGCGGCGGAGCATGTCGAGGATGCTCGTTGATGCGCCGTCCGAGAGGCCGAGTTCTGAACCGGCGCTGCCCAGATTGACACTGCGGCCGCCCACACCAGATGAGGAAACGCTGAAGCCGTAGTACGCGGCGTAGTTGCCGCCAGCAAGGTTCGTGCTGGTCACGAACACGGAGAAGGCCGTCGCCATGATCTGAGCATCGAGGCGTTCAGAGTACTGGTCCATGCGCTTCAGGAACGCATCGGCGACCTGAGTGTTGGTCTTGCCAGTGAGGTTGAAGGCGCTGCCAGCCGAAGAACCGAACATGCGAGGGAAGTTCGAGGCCATCCAGTTGCCCAGATCAGTGTCATTCGCCGAACCGTTCAAGCTGGTGAGAAGCTTGCGACCCTCAGCGAGCCAGAAGCCCAGCGATGCGGTGGTGCCGCCGTCGAGGTTCGAGCTGATGCAGGCCTGCTCGCCGAAGTTGTAGTTGACGCCGAGCTGGTTGCTGGCGATGGTGATCGCTGCAAGCTGGTCATTGGTGGTCTTATTGCCACCAAGTGTGCCCACAGTTTCCTTGCCGTCGTTGTAATTGGAGGGCTGCGTCTCGGTCACCTTGTAGGTGCCGGGGCGGAGGTTGCCGAAGACATAGGTACCGTCGGAATACGACTTGGTGTACAGACTCACCGATTGTCCGAGGTTGTTGGTGCCCGTCAGGCGGAGCGTGACATTGGCGATGCCGGTCTCATTCGAATCGATCACGCCGTCGTTGTCGCGATCGACATAGACCTGGCCGCGGATTTCCGCAGGATTGGCGAGGGGATCGCAGTTTCCATCATTGTCGGCTGAAAGCAGGCGGCGCTGAGCGGAGTAGAAGATGTTGCTGCCTGCCGGGCCGAGGCGGTCGATGGCTGAGCCACAGACAAAGTCAACCTGATAGTTGCAGTCGGGCAGAATCACCGTCATGGTGTGCGTGCCGGGGCCAAAGACACCGGTCGCCAGGTCGTAAATGCGCTGCTGGGACGCGGTGTTGGCATCAAAGTAATTCTCAGGAGCGGTGTACGAAACCAGACTGAAGGTGTAGGGGGACTGGCCGGCCGGGACGGTGAAGATCACGGTGACCTCGTCACCCTGGTTGGTGTTGCCGCGGAGATCGCTCACCACGGTCGTGCCGTTGATGAGGAAGTTGAACGATGTGAGTGTGTAGCAATCGCAGGCGCGGGCGTTCGCAAAGTCGATGTTCGTGACAGTCTGGCCGGTGCCAAGGGTCACGACATAGCGGTCAGTCAGCGTGGGAGCGGTGCGAACGTAGTTGGCAGGCACGACTTCGCGGATGATGTATGAGCCAGCGTTGAGGTTGCTGAAGGAGTACGTGCCATCGGAAGCGGTGACCGTTGAGCGTTCGCCGCTGTCGCGAGTGCCGTTGTTGTTCGCGTCGATGTAGATCGTCACACCGCCGAAGCCGGTGTCGTCGCCAGTCAGGCCGTTGCCGGTGATGTCCAGCCACTTCTTGCCATTGATATTGCCGACGCGGATTTCGCCGAAGTTGTTGTTCACGCCGTTGAAGCCGGCGGGCAGGTTGATGTTGGAGAAACGATCGTTGGTGGTCGTGCCGCCGGGTGTGCCGATGGTGTCAATACCGTCTAGATAGGTGGCTGGCTGGGTCTCATCGATCTGATAGATGCCAGGACGCAAGCCGCTGAACAGGTACGACCCGTTCGCGAGCGTGTTCATCGACATGTTGACCGCGTTGCCGAGATCATCCGTGCCGGTCAGAGTGATTCGCGTACCCGGGATTGGCGATTCCGTGCCTTGGAAGGTGCCGTCGTTGTTGAGATCGTAATAGACGTAGCCGCCGATGCTGGAGGCGAGGATCTCGCCGAAGTTGTTGTTCACGCCGTTGTAGTTCGCGGGAAGCACGATGTCGGAGAATTGATCATTTGCAGTCGAGCCGCCGGGCGTGCCGATGGTGTCCTTTCCATCGAGATACGTGGCAGGCTGTGTCTCAGTCAGTCGATATGTGCCGGGGCGCAGTCCGCTGAACAGATACGACCCGTCGGCCAGCGTGTTCATCGACTGAAGAACCGCGATGCCCGCATCATTGATTCCGGTCAGAGTGACCAAGGTTCCGGGAATGGGTGATTCTGTGCCCTGGAAAATGCCATCGTTGTTCTGGTCGTAGTAAACAAACCCGCCGATGCTCGAAACCAGCGGCGAGGCGATCGGGCCCACGCTGCCCTTGGCCTGGCCGGTGTAGTTGACGCCGAATGAACCCTCAAAGCCGGAGTTCTCGCTTGTCATCGTCACGCCGATGTCGCGGCCAGCGAATTGCGAAGCGAGCAAGCCGCCGGTCAGCACAAACTTGTAGTCGTATTGATCAGTTGGTCCGCCGCTGTCTTGGAAGCCAAACGCAAAGATCTCGCCGCGAAGCAGATCGCCCGTCTCTGTGATCGGATCAATAGACCCGTTGCCGTCAAGGTCGACCGCGCCGCGCATGACAAAGTCATCGCCCGCAGCATTCACATCGCCCAGATTCACCAGATCGCCAAAGTTCACACCGCCCAACAGCGCACCAGTGTTGGAAACTCGGGCGTGAATCTGGAAATCGCCGTGCGTGGCGGTAATCGCGCGGGGACCCGTGGGAAGGAAGATTGCAGTCGGCGTGGCGGATACATCGAAAGCGCCGGTCGCAGTGTCATACTGCATCTGGCCAGTGGAGTTATAGAACTCGATGGGGAGGTCAGTCAGCGTTACGCCAACCAACGCCATGAGCTGGCGGGCTTCCAGCGTTTCGATCGCCGCATTGCTCTGCCCGTTTCGGGAAACAAGCTTCTTGGTGGTGGTGGGGGGACGGCGGAAAGCTCTGAACATGACAACTCCTTACACACAGACTTGAGAGGGGCCACCGGCAGCGAGCGCTGCGCAGCGTCATGAGTCAAGAATGACAGGGCACAGCGGTTGCCGTGCCCTGCCTTTGAAAGTTGGTGACAAGCCGTGAAGTCGAATTCAGCGGCGGCGACGAGAGGCCATCAACCCTCCGAGACCGGCGAGTGCCAGAGTCGAGGGTGAAGGGATGACAAACGTGTCGGCGTTGGCGGCGCCAGGACCACCGGTGAAGAGGCGCCCTGAGAAGGAACTCGTAAAGGAGGGAACGCCACCGGAGAAGACGAGGTTGGGATCGACCAGAATCGTTCCGATCGAAGTGCCGGCTGCGGCCAGCGAGCCCGCCTGTTGAGTGAAGACAAACTCAAACTTGTTGGTCGGGCCAAAACCAAATGCCGTGATGCTGTTCGAAGAGAACAGGACTTGGTCGGTGCCGCCGTAATCGCCACGAACCATCAGCGACGCCAAGCCAGCAATCTGGCCTGAGTTGTTGATGATCGCGTTCAGCGTGAACTGGCGCTGACCCATCGCAAACTGGTTCGGCGGCAGACTGAGGTTCTGCGTGTATCCCGACGCGGAGAACGCACCGGTGGTCGCGTTGTAATCAACGGCGATGAAGCCAGAGGCAACATCCGGGGTGCCAGGGACAAGATTCAGTGGCTGCGCAGACGCAATGGTCGCGGCAGCCGCCAAAACGACGGTCGAAGTGATCTTCTTCATGCTCTCTCTCTCACACATCATCCAAGCGCTAGGACAGAATCCCACCGACCCAGCACTCGGCCAAGGAAATATGGTGGGGAAAAATAATACCAATTGCGGTGAATGGGGCAAGTAATGAATGAACATTGAGCATTAAAAAATGAGGGATTTCACTCAGGGCATTATGGGACGATACTTCTACTCAAAGTGACATTCACCGCATCTTACCTAGTTTAACAAGGCAATCTCAATCGACTCTTCATTTGCACA
>CAYTYD010000090.1:0-11796 GCA_964441555.1 uncultured Phycisphaeraceae bacterium
ACAGCGCACCACAACGCCCGAGCGGAGTGCGGGTCTCCATCGAGCGTCTGGCACAGAAGGTGTTTGAGGTCGCCGTGCACGGTGAGTTCCACTGGATCTTACTTGCTGTCTGCCGCGGCGGGTGCGAGTGTGGCCTCATTCAGCACCTTTCTGGTCAGGGCGATGGCCTCGCGGAACTTGGTATCGCTCTGACGGATCTTCATCACCGAAGGAGCCAGAAGTTTGAAAACCTCGCCAAAATCATCCTTCCTGATGCGCTCCTCGACCTTGGCGATGGCGGCGACAGGATCGGCTCCCCGATACGCCTCAGCCATGGCATCGTAACCACCGCTGGCCTTCTTGCACGCGGCAGCAAGCGCGGAGGCATCCATACCGATGATGCTTTGCCGGGCCGCGACTTCCTTCGATGGATCACCCGGCAGAAGTTCCTCGGCGAGCTTCTTGCCCGCATCTGGGCCGGTGTAGTGGCGAGGGATCCAGTTCAAAAAGGAATCGCGCTCGGTGGTGATGCTCTGGGCCAGGCCCGCGGGGTCATTGGCTGGCAGGGAATCGATGGCATCGATGATGGTCTTCTTTGCTGCCGCGGTCATCGTGCCCGATGCGGCTAAGACGCGCGCTTCATCAAGTCCCTGGGTTGCCCCAGCGACTGCGACAAGCCCGCTGATCACCACACCATCGCGCGAGATGTGATTGGCAGAGCGAATCGACGCCGCGAGATACTCCGCCGCGCGATCGACCTTTCCGGCGATCCACGCGCAGCGGGCGTGATAACGCAACACGCGGCAGCCAGCGCGATAGTGAGCCAGGTGCGGCATGAGGGCAAAGGCACCGGCCTCATGGGCGATCTCAAAATTGCAGTACGGCATCGAGGCGGCGAGGACCAGACTCTCCAGGCATGCGCCCGAACGACCGAACAGGTCGGATGAATCGGTAAATGAGAACTCCTTTGGCAGCGCGGCAAGGGTGTAGGCCTTGTCGAGCGTGTCCCATTTGATGTCAGCGACAGCAGTCTTCACATCCGGAGCGATGAGCGACCACCCCTGCCAATAGACGAGCGCAGCGTTGCGCTTCTGCGGCTCGACATATCCGGCGGGGTAGGGCTGGATTTCCGCGTTGCTTGCGAAAGCTGAAGTCGTGGACAAGCCGGCGACAAGCGTGAGCGCAAGTGCCGCGATCGGAGCAAGGTTGGGGCGGAATGCCGGGGCAGAAACGCGATGAGGCATGGACGTGTCTCCTGATGTGACGCCCGGCGCAAGGGGCACGGGAACGCCAACATACAGCAGACGCCGCTCATGCCACGTCGTACGGCGGGATGAGAAGAAATCTTTCAGGTCAGAATGATGTTTCCCAGAGACGCGGCGGTCTGTCGGGCGTTCTGAAAATCATCGGCGATGGTCATGAGGCGGTAACTGCCAGGGGTGTAGTTGAGGCCAGCGGTGTTGATCGTGGTGCGCCAGGTGGTGTTGTTGCCAAATCCTGAGAGACGCACGGCAGTCTGCTGATACGCCTCCCCCACGTTGAACAGCCCATCGTTGTTCTTATCCAGCCAAGTGAAGACGCTGCGCACGGCCGAGTCATCCCGCGCGATAAACGTCGCGACAACCGAGCTGCCCACCGAAAACGATGGCTGCGCAGGTTGGAGATTCTCAGTCCAGGGGCGCGAGATGAGCTTGGGCCAGAAGGTGAAAGTCGGCCCCCACTGGTAGTTATCGACCGCCGCGACGACGAAGGGGCGGCGGTCAAAGCCCATCTGCGGCGTGACGGTGAACTCGATGTTGGCGACGCCGCGGATGGTGTCGGCTCCGAAGAAATACTCGCCGATGTGAGTATCGACGCCGGGAGTCCAGCGATGGTCAAAGTTGGCATCAAAGAAGAGCGTGACCGCGCGAAGTCGATTCTGGTAGAGGTAATCGACCGGTGCATCCGCCACAACCGTAATCTTCATCCGCTGACCAATCTCGACACCGCTTCGCGATGGCTCGGCCACATTCTGCCAGATGCCGCCGGTGATCACTGGCGGTGTCACTCCGGACGAAAATCCTGATGTCACTGTGGTCGCCGAAACCGGTGTTCCAAACCGCTCGCCATATCCACTGCTGCGATATGCAACGGCCATGAGCTGCCCATTCAACGATGTGCCGGTCACGGTGGTGTAGCGGCTCACATATCCGCGGCCATCCGCACCACCGGTTGCCGCACCCAGGTCCTGATCGATTCCGTTGTCAAAGCTGCCGTTGGAGTTCTTATCGAGAAAAAACGTGGCGCTCACGCCTCCTTGCGGATATCCCAGCGGCTCATCAACTTTGGCAGAAAGCGAGATTCCCTGAAATGGCTGCGACTGCCCCTCTGAATAGATGATGATGTTTGCGTAGAACGAGCTGACCACCGGCAGGCCGACCGTGGCAAGGCCGGTGTTGACAGCGAGCGTCGCGGCCCATTGCCCTTCGGTATCCACCGCATCGGCCAGAATCCGTGGATAGGGATAATCCGGCCACGTGCCATCAGGAGCCACGATGATCGAGTGCCTTCCATCCGAATCGGCGATGAAGTCTTCGCCCAGGGGCTGATCGACTCCCGCATCCCAGCGGTTGTTGCTGTTGCGATCCATGAAAAATGTCACCGCACGCACGCCGACATCATCCGCCGCCTGCGCCGAAAGGCGAAACGCCTGATATGTGACGGGGAAAATCGGCTCGGCCCGAATATCTGAAATCGTCGGAACAGCCGAGCACAACACGCGGCTTTCAAGTGATTCAAAGAGGTTGTTCATGCCATCACTCTACAACGAAAAACACCCCGCCGGGCGGGGTGAGGAATCTTCCTGAAAGCGATGCCATTACACCGCAAAGAACGTCGTGGTCGCCAGGCGTCCGACGCGGACGGTGCCCTCAAAATCAAACGCCTCGATGGCGATGGTGTACTGACCAGGTCCGTAGCGATTCATATCCAGCGTCATCTGCCACCGGCCATTGAGGAGGGAGCCGGACAGACGTGTGGCCTGCTCGGTAAAGATCTCATCTGGTGTGTTGTATCCATCGCGATTTAGATCAATCCATGCGACGAAACCGCGAACTCCGTGATCATCACGAGCATTGAAAGTGAACGTGACGGGAGAGCCGGTAGAGACATTGGGGGCAACGATGTTTTCGACCCAGGCCTGACTCTTGATGTTGATCCACTTCGAGAATGTTGCGCTCCAAGCCGAATCACCCCGATCTGTGGAGCGATCCTTGGCGGCAAAGACGAAGGCACGGTAATCGAAATTCATCCACGACTGGATGTTGACGATGATGCGGGCGCGACCGGCGAGCACATCAGGGGCAAAGAAGAATTCGCCAAGATGGCGATCAACCCCTGCATCCCAGCGACCGTTGTAGTTGCTGTCATAGAACCCAGTCACGGCGAGCAAATCCTGATCGGCCTCGGCTTCGATGGTAAAGCGGACCGTGTCACCAATCTGAATCTGATTCTCGCCACCATCCAGGGACAGATTGTCGGCGACCACACTGCGGATGCGCGGCACGTCATAGATCCGACCGGGGAGGGTGGTGCGGACAGGCCCCCAGGGATTGGTGAGGAGGTTGCTGGAAGATTTGGCGGCCGCCGCGACGATGCGAGTTTCGTAACCCAGCAGTGGGTATCGAGTCGTCAACACAAAGTTGCCGAAGTTATCCATTTCGCGGGTGTAACCAAGATCCTGATCGACTCCGGCGTCCCAGCGACCATTGCGGTCGATATCAAAGAAGAAGGTGACCCCTTCGGCAAGGGCGCCGCGCTGCGTGGCATCCGCCACGACTGCGGTCATTTTCAGCGTGATGTACCCGGGGATATCGACCACGGGCATGGGGCGGACATCGAGTTGAATGATGCGCGGTACATCGGTGGGATAGATGGTCGTGGTGGCGAGGGCACCGGTCCACTGATCTTCGGCATCCACGGCATCGGCGCGGATGCGGCTCCAGAGTGGCCACGAAGCATCGGCGGTGATGCTGAGGCGATAGCGGCCATCCTGATCGGGGACGAATCTATCGCCCAAGGGTTGGTCGACCCCAGGTTCCCAAAGGGCGTTGTCGTTGCGATCGAGGAAGAAACTCACGCCGCGCACGCCGACATCGTCGGTCGCCAGCACGCTGATGGTGGTGGGAACCTGGACGACGATGGCATCGGTATCCAGCCGGAGGTCGGATGTCTGCGGCGGGGCGGAAAGCAGGGAACGCTGCTCAAGAGGATCAAAAAGGGGCGTGGAAGGGAGGCCTGAGTGCAGGTGCGAGAATACCGGGCGTGCCGAACGCAGATCCATGACGTACTCCGTGGCGGGCCGACTTCGAGGGTGGGCGGCCAGTGACAGGAAGATACCAGCGAGAAGGACATTTTGATTCGCGGACCGGCCTTGGACGGCACAGTTGTTACAGATCGGAGACGCTCAGCCCGTTCCCCAGCTTACCCAGCCCCCCACGCGCCAACCGTCTTAAAGAATCCGATATCACTGTTGAACGTGCGCACGCCCGCGCAAGGAGCACCCCCTTGGATTTCCTTGAACTTGCAGGTTCCAACTCGCTCTACTCGGTCTTGGCGACCGGTGCGATTGTGACTGCGCTGGCCTTCGGCATCGGCCGCAGCATCCTGCTCGCACGCGTGACCGCCTCAGAAGCACGCCGCGCCCAATTCGAGGAATCCGCGGCAAAGTGGCGAAATAAGGCCGAAAAGCTCGAACACGAGCTCTCCGAAGTCGGTGGTCAGGCTCAGCGCGAACTTCGTAAACGCCTCGATCACATCGCCGCTCTCGAAGACACCCTCAACCGCGAACGCGCCGACCGCCTGGCCAGCGATGACGTCTTCAAACGCCGCATTGCCGAGCTCGAAGCCACCGCCAACGAATCCGAGCACAAGCTCGCCGTGCAGGAACGCGACTTCCGCGAACGCATCGCACGCATGACTTCTGAGATGAAGGCCGTCATGACGCGCCTCGCCAGCGACAATCGCGCCGCCTGATCACGCACTTTTCCACATTCGTAACCCATTGACACCCCGATGTTTCCGTCGGGGTGTTTGTGTTATAGGACTATATTGCCTTACAAACTCTTGACAGACGAAACACCAAACGATATACTAATGTCGAATCCAGAAACCTCAAGCTCCGTACCAATTCCTAGTACCCTGTACGCAATCCAAATTGGAGGCACACCCATGTCCAACACTCGTTACCCCGGCCGTTCCATCGCGCTCGCCTCACTCCTCCTCGCCTCAACCACGCTGCTCAGTGGCTGCCTCGTCGTCGCCGCGGCAGGCGCCGGTGCCGGCACCTACGCCTACGTCACCGGCGAACTCTCCTCCGTCGAACAGGCCTCCGTCGACAAGGTCTGGTCGGCGACGCAGTCCGCTGTCAAAGACCTGCAGTTCACCGTCAAGGAGCAATCCAAGGACGCCCTCCAGGGCCGACTCGTCGCCGAGCAGGCCGACAAGACCGACATCACCATCAAGGTCGAGCGCGAATCCGAAACCCTCACCAAGGTGCGCATCCGCGTCGGTGTCTTTGGCGACGAAGCAACCTCGCGCATCATCATGGACAAGATCAAGTCCAAGATGTAATCGCACCCGCATGATCTCCAACGCTTTCGCATAGGCCTCGCGGCACATGCTCAAATCCAACTCATCAGAACTGACGCGCAAAGGAGTCCCGCATGTCCCTCTCTCGCTCGCTCGCCACCATCGCACTCACATCTGTCGCCCTGATCAACGTCGGCTGCCAGTCTGGTGCTGGCGGCCCCAAGATCGTGAAAGCCGCATCCCCTGAGCGCAAGGCAGCCATGCTCGAAAAAGTGGCCGCCCTCGAAGGCACCTGGGTCAACGTGCTTTCAAACGGCCAGCCCGTTCCCGCTGATCAGCAAGGCACCATCACCTTCTCTAAGAGCAGCAACGGCAGCGCGGTCCGCGAAGTCATGTTCCCCGGCAGTCAACATGAGATGACCAACATGTACCACATGGATGGCTCCGACCTGGTCGTCACCCACTACTGCGCCATGGGAAACCAGCCCCGCATGCGCTGCGTCCAGCCCGGCACCTCCGAACTCGCCTTCGGATTCGATTCCGCCACCAACGTCCGCTCGAGCGATGAAGAATGCATGGGCGAGCTCACCCTTCGCTTCATCGATGCCAATACCATCGAGCAGGTCTGGAACAGCAACAAGGGTGGCGTCAAAACTTCTCATGCCGTCTTCACACTCAAGCGCAAAGGCGCATGAAGCCGACCTTCATTCTCACGCATGGTCTCTGTCGGTTAAAACCGTCCGCAGGACGTCTGTGTGGCACGTTGAATGTCTGAAAGTACGGTGATTGAGTGGGTTCGCCCCTCAACCCTGACTACGCTTGGATCGACTATGGATCTGAACTCACTTCTCCACGGAATCCTCACTGCGCAGACCATCGTCAGCGCGGTTTCCATCCTCATCTTCGTTCACGTCAATCTGATCGCCGCGGCGTATCTGGTCTACGCCGAACGCAAGATCTCTGCCTACATCCAGGATCGCATCGGTCCCAACCGCGTCGGATTCGATTTCGGTCTACCCATCCTCGCGCCTCTGAAGGGCATGATCGGCCTCGGCCAACCCCTCGCCGACGGCATCAAGTTCCTGCTCAAAGAAGACTTCACTCCCAACAACGTGGACAAGATCCTTTTCACTATCGCCCCCGCTGCCATCGTCATTTGCGCGTTCATGGGCACAGTGCTGATTCCCTGGGGTGGCAATATGGCCATCCCGGAGTTCACGATCCCCTTCATCAATGTCCATGTCGACGCGGCCACCGTCGCCGTGGGCGGCGCGGCACATATCAACGTCGGCCTGGTCTACCTCCTCGCCATCACCTCGCTGGGTGTCTACGGCGTCACTCTTGGTGGCTATGCCAGCAACAACAAGTACTCCTTCCTTGGCGGCCTTCGCGCCACCGCCCAGATGATCTCTTATGAAATCCCACTGGGCCTGTGCATTCTGGTTGTGCTGCTCATGGTCGGCTCTCTCAAGGCCGATGCCATTATCAATCATCAGATGACTCACGGCTGGCTCATCCTCGGTCAGCCCTTGGCCTGCATCATCTTCTTCATCGCCATTCTCGCCGAAGGCAATCGCGCCCCCTTCGACAACGCCGAGTGCGAGCAGGAACTCGTGGGTGGATACCACACCGAGTATTCCTCGATGCGCTTCGCACTCTTCTTCCTCGCCGAATACGTCAGCGTCCTCACCGGTTGCGCCATCTTCGCCCTCTGCTTCCTCGGCGCGTATCACCTCCCCGGCGTCCCCATGACGCACCCCTCCGACACCTCGATCCTGGGTGTGCTGGTCAAGACCGGCGTCTTCCTGGGCAAGTCCGTTGGCCTTGTCTGCTTCATGATGGTGATTCGCTGGACCATCCCCCGGCTGCGCTATGACCAGATCATGGTCGCCGCGTGGCAGGGCCTGATTCCCATCACGCTCGTCATGGTCATTGTCAACAGCGTGCTGGTCTACTTCGGCACGACCAACCCTTTCTACACCTCATTTGCTAATATCGTCCTCGGCATCATCGCCATGATCGTCGTTGGCTGGAGCGCGCCCAAGATCGCCAACCGCAAGATCGCCCTGGCCGGCTCACGCTTCAATCCCCTTCCCGGTGAGATCCCTGTCACACGCCCCATGCGGGCTGCCGCCGCCGACGCTCCGCATCAGTCCCTTTCCGTCCCGCAAACATGAAGATCTGACAAAGTGGTCTGAGAAACTCACAATCTGCGCAGCTTCTCCACCGCATTGGTGGCCGCGATTTTGTAACACTCAGCCAGCGTCGGATAATTGAACACCGCATTCACAAAGTACTCGACGGTCGCCTTGTGCGCCATCGCGGTCAGGCCGATGTGAATCAGCTCAGTCGCGCTGGTTCCAATCGCATGCACACCCAGAATCGTGTGCGATTCCTGGTGCACCAGCAGTTTGAGCATCCCCTGCTCATCGCCGATCATCTGACCCCGAGCAGTTTCGTGATACGAAGCAACCGCGCTTTCAAATGGAATCTGCTCCGCCGTCAGCCGCTCTTCCGTCCACCCCACCATCGACAGTTCGGGAATCGTGTAAATGCCGTATGGAAAAAGTGAATCAAACGACTCGCATCGCGAGCCAAATGCATGACACGCCGCGATGCGCCCCTGCTCCATACTGGTCGAAGCAAGGGCTGGAAACCCGATCACATCGCCTATCGCATAGACATGATCAACCTGAGTCTGATACGAGGAATTGACGCTGACGCGACCGCGACCGTCGGCACGCAAACCAGCGGATTCAAGGTTGAGTGAGGCGGTGTTGCCCTGGCGACCGACACAATACATCAGGGCGTCCGCACGAAGGGTCTTGCCACTTTCTAGGATCGCTTCGACTCGCGCTCCACCAGGTGTCGTGTCGTCCAGACGACGCACTCGCACCACGGATTCTCCAAGTCGGAGAATCATCCCCGCCTTGCGCAATTGGTATTGCAATGATTCGCCGATCTGCCCATCAACAAAATCCAGCAGGCGAGATTTGCCTTCGACCAGTGTGACTTCGACGCCCGCGTGCGTAAACATCGACGCGTACTCGGTTCCGACAACGCCGCCACCGACGATGATCATGCTGCGAGGAAGCTTCTTGATGCGAAGCACATCATCGGATGTGAGTATGTGCTCGCCGTCAAAGTCAAAGTGGGTGGGCTTGGCCGGACTGGAGCCCGTCGCGATGAAGAATTTGTCCGCAACGATCGTGCGAGCGCGTCCGCCTTCGACCACTTCGATCTCAAGAGGCGAGCGGAACCGCGCCTCACCCCGGATCACTTCGATGCCGTGGCGACGAAAATCCTCTTCGATCACCCGGTGCTCAGCACCGATGATGCGGCGAGTGGATTCCAGGGCGTATTGCAAAAGTTCGTCGCCACGCCGCGCCGCATCTGAGGACCGGCGCACGCGCTGGACAAGTTCCGACTGAATCACCTCGCGCAGCGCCTTGCTGGGGACCGTACCGGTATTGATCATCGCCCCGCCGCAGACGGCCTCGCGTTCGATGACCAGCACCCGTTTGCCCAGCTTGGCGGCGGCCACTGCGGCTTTCTGTCCGCCGGCTCCGCTCCCGATCACGCATGCATCGACAATCTCAGACATGTGCCCGCTTTCCCCGTTGCCCGCGCATGCCCACACGCTGATGCCCTGAATCGGGCATCTTCCCACATTCTGTTATCGGCAGATTCGAGCCAAGGGGTTGGATACATGGGGAAGGCGTACCCTCTTTTCCAGCATGTCCAGGCCATTTCTCCTCATCACAACCCACACCACTTTGCACCTGGAGCGAACCCTCAGGGGCGTGACAATTCAGCGGATGCCTCCGGCGGAGCTGGTGATCTCTTGTGATAACGACAAGCAGGACCTTGCAGCGCATGCCCGAGAATGCCTGCTTGGTCTGGGATTGCGGGCCACGCTGGTGATGCGGCAGCACATGAATATCTGCCGCCTGTCGCAGGTGATCAATAACGGCATTCGGGCGATGAAGGCGCTCCCGGGGTCACGGACGATTCGCGGTGAGGATCGCGTGATCATCATTCAGGGGGATTGCTGCCCGGGTCGAGACTTCATCCGCACACACATGGAGCTGGGTCAGAAGGGTGATCTGGTGGTGGGGTTTCGGCACGACATCACCAGCGAGCAGACTGAGCGATTCGATGATGCGGCACTCGCGGAGGGACGCGACCCGGTGGGATTGACAGCAGAACAGATCGCATCGATTGAAGATCGGCACCGGCGGCTGGCGTGGCAGGCGCGACTGCGACCGTTTGGATTTGCCAAAGCGCACAAGCCCAAGGTGCTTGGTGCGGATTTTTCAGTGCGGCTGAGCGCGTTTGAAAAGATCAATGGGATGGATGAGGAATACGTTGGCTATGGCAGTGAGGATGACGATGTCGGGCGTCGTCTGTACGCCAGCGGCGCGAGTGTGGCGGTGGGTGTGAAGCAACTGGAGATCTATCACCTGTGGCACCAAACGCGCAAGGGTCAGGCGTGGGAAGAGTCTTCGGGCGTGGCACGATTCAAAATGAAGACTCCGGTGCGGGCGGCGCATGGGTTTGAGAATCCACTGGAGCAGCCGCAAGTGCAGGTGAGCGAGATCGGTGCGGAGATGCGTGAGCCGGTGAGCGTGTGAATCGCGATGTGATTTCAATCTGGGTATCGCGGCTGGAGGCCATGACCAAGGGACTGGATGTGCCGCGGGACGCCGCGACGATCGAGGGGTTTATCGCAGCTTTTGCGGATGATCACGGTGATCGCCGCACGATTGATGCGCCACAGCTGGCGCGGCTCTTGGGTGGCGATGCCAAGCACTTTGTGCACATGCCACACGACGATGCCGCGACGGCGCTGATGAAGGCGGTTGGGAGGCGCGATCGAATCGCTGTACGGCGATTGATCCGTGAGCCGGATGCGATCACCCCACTGCCTCTGGTGACCACCGAGCACTTGGCCACTTTGGAAGCGGAAACCGAGCGAGAATTGGCGGCGGTGCACGCGCTGGGATGCGCGGTGATGGATGGAACGTGCGTTGAGCTGGAATCGAGACTTGCAGGCGCGGTGCGTTGGGTGATGGCTGAACTTCAGCCGGATAATGCGACGCATCGGCCGTGGGGCGTGCACACCTTTGTGTGGGCTGCGGCGACGATGAGCGGGCGCGATGCAACCGATGCCGAGCTGTATGCTCAGACATTGGTGCATAACGCGGCGGTGGCCAGCTCTACGACGACGGGGCGGATCGATCGCTTCTCGCTGGTGCTGCTGCTGGATGCGCTGCGAGCACTGGCGCTAGTGATTTAGCGCCCGCCAGCAATTGCCGGTGTCAGAGGCGCAGGGTTAGATGGTGAAGCCACCACACCGGCCCCGCCACCCACCACATCGCGGCGGTTCTGCTTGGCCTTGGCTGCGGCTTCCTGATCAAGCTCCTGTTGACGCTTCATGGCCGCTTCCGATTCGCGTGCCATGCCCGATGTGTCGCGATACATGATGCCCATGGAGGCGGGCTGACCAAACTCGATGGGGTTCAGATACTTGCCACGCTCGTGGGCGGGCTTGTCCTGCTCCACCGGAATGCGGTTGGCATTGGCCCACTTATCCTGGCGGATGCCGGTCACCTGCCACGACACTTTCTGATTGGGGAGATTGGTGCGAATGGTGAACTCGTTGCCGCTCATCTCACGCACCACTTTGGCGAGTGCCCAGCCACTATCCGCCTCATCGATGATGGTGAGTTGATAACGGAAGTCGCGATTCAGGGTCTCGAACCACTCCGGCATGGTCACGGTTGCGTAGCCCGATGGATCGGTGCGCACGACACCGTTGTAGACATTCATCATGTCGGGAGATTCGACAAACGAGTGCGACAGCGTCTTATTCGCAGGGTCCAACGGATGATCAATTTTGAACGACCCGCCACTCTTAGAGAGCGTCCCCAGCACCTGCGTGTTGCCATCAAAGAACCCGGCATAGCTCGTGCTGCCGCCACTCTTGCCGAGCACACCCACACCAAACCCGCTGGCTGCCACAAAGCCCGCCACGCCCACACCGTTGTTCTGTGCGTGATATCCCGCGACTCCATACCCCGCGCTGCTGGTGGTCGATGACGCGACGCCCCACACACCCGCGGCATGGGAGCCGGGAGTAGATGCAGTGATGGTTCCTTTCACACCCGCGACGGATACACCGGTAGTGGCACCTGCGGCCGTGGATGCGTTCATGCCCAGGATCAGTCCTGTGCTGCTGCTTCCCGT
>CAYTYD010000091.1:0-11692 GCA_964441555.1 uncultured Phycisphaeraceae bacterium
GGGCACGCAGGATGGCGAAATGGTGATGGTGAACTGGTTCCACACGGTTCGCAACACGCTGTTTGCCGACGGACACGTGGACAAGATCGAAGGCCCGGCCAAGAAGCCACCAGAGCAGGGTGGACAGAATCCGGGCTAAACAGGCATCAGGCATCAGGCATCAGGCATCAGGCATCAGGCATCAGGCAAGATTTTCACGGAGCAGAACATGAGTACTCCTGGCAAAATTGAAGGCGGATCACTGTTGGATGGAATCAACGTACCAAACAAGGCCGCAGCGGTTTCCAAGCCGTCGATCTTTGCGAAGATGCGTTCCGGGCCGCAGATTTCCATGAACCCCAAGGATTGGAATCAGAAGCAGCGCAAGATCGCGGCAGTCGTCGGCTGCTGCATGTGCATCGGCCTTCTGGCCGGTGCCGCGTGGCTCGCCATGTGGATGCAGCCACCAGCCCTTCCGACCAGCGCCGAGGAAGCCATCAAGGTGATGGCGACCTCCAAGTTCAAAAACCTGGATGACCAGCGGAAGCTGGAATACACCGAGGCCGCCATGGCTCTTTTCAACGAGCTGCCGTGGGATCAGCGGCGCGAACTCTTCCGCGATGAAGCCGCACGCGAAGAGATGCGCGAGGCATTTGAGCGTCAGATGGAAGAAGGCCTGCGTAAGTGGGCTCGAGGTGATCAGGAATCACCCTTTGGCGGCTTCCCCTTTGGCCCCGGTGGCGGAGGTCCTGGCGGACCTCGCCCGGATGGCGAGCGTCGTCAGCGCGACCCCAACAACCCGAATCAACCAGGCGGACCCGAGGGCGGCCCGAATGGTGGCGGTGGCCCTAATGGCGGCGGTGGACCAAACGGCGGTGGCGGCCCCGGTGGAGGTCGCGGTCCGGGTGGCGATCCCAACGCACGCCGCGACGGCGCGGAACGGCGCATGGCCGATCGCGTCGGCAAGGGCAACCCGCAGGCCAATGGCCTCGGTGCTCAGGCACGCCAGGCGATGCAGAAGTCACGCGGCGGCGGCGGCCGCTGATCGATTGCACGCGGATTCAGAACTCACATTCGCATCACGATACACGCCGCACGGAATCTGAAAAGGTTCGTGCGGCGTTCTCTTTCGCCGACTCAGTTCACATTTCAAACACGCACTGCATCGGGCTCCACCACTCACCAGCCTTTGCCGCGGGAACTGGGCGCTGATAGCGGCGCATCAACTCATCCCATTCGCGGCACTTGGGGTCTGCGGCATAGTGCTGATAATCCCGCGCCGGATCAAAGCCATCGCCGGTGGTGAAGGTCATAAAGAGGCGCGTGCCGCTGCGATAGATGCGCATCTGCTGAATGCCGATGCGACGCAGCGCGGCAAGCACTTCCGGCCATACAAACTGGTGATGCCGCTCATACTCAGCGATCAGAGCCGGATCATCCACCAGATCGAGGGCTTGGGCCCAATGCTTCATGACCTGCTTCTCCATCGGGTGTCATTGCAGGAATTGGTACGATACGGCCCGATTCGAATGGAGTGCCTGCATGATGCCGATTTCCCTGCGCCCTGGACAGATCAAACACCCGACACGTGCCTTGATCGCGCTGTTCGCGGGCGTGGGGACATGCCTTGCGACGCTCTCCGGATGTGACGGAAGAAATGCGGCGAAAGATGCGGCACAAAAAAAGGCGGCTGAAGCCAACGCGGCAGCCGCGAACACGCCGCCCGCGTCGGCCACACACAAACGCATCGCCGTCGTCCCCAAAGGGACAACGCACGAATACTGGAAGTCCATCCACGCCGGGGCGCTCAAAGCCCAGCGCGAACTCGGCAATGTGACCATCACTTTTCGCGGCCCGGAAAAAGAAGACGATCGCGAGCAGCAAGTTGCCCTGATGGAGAACCTCATCAGCGCCAAGTATGACGCGATTGTGCTCGCCCCACTGGATGATCGCGCCCTGCTTTTGCCTGTGCAGCAAGCCGGCGCGGCCAAGATTCCCATCGTCATTATGGATTCGGGCCTGCAAGGGCAAGTCGGTAAGGATTTCGCCTCATTCGTCGCCACTGACAATGAGAAGGGCGGCGCACTCGCCGCAGCGCGCATGGGCGAGATATTCAAATCCGTCTCGCGCAATCGCAAAGTACTCATTCTTCGTTATGTCGAGGGATCAGCCAGCACCGCCCTTCGCGAAAAGGGATTCGTCGATGCCATCAGCAAAGAGCCCGGCTTCACACTGGTCGACCCCAAGCGCTACGGCGGCGTGACCCGCGCCACCGCGCAGGAAGCCGCCGAGAATCTCCTCGCCGCCAACCCAGACATCGCGGCAGTCTTCTGCCCCAACGAATCCACCACCTTTGGCATGATGCTGGCGCTCAAGAGCCGCGGCATGGCGGGCAAGGTCACCTTCATCGGATTTGACTCCAGCCCCGAACTCGTGGAAGCCATGAGCAAAGACGAGATTCAGGGCCTTGTCGTGCAGAACCCCATCCGCATGGGCTACCTCGCCGTCACCGCCGCCGCCGATGCCCTCGCAGGCAAGCCCGTCGAACCACGTATCGATACCGGCGTCGTGCTGATCACCAAAGAGAACATGAACACGCCGGAATCCAAGGAACTGCTCTCGCCTGACTTGAAAGCCCTGCTGGGAGAATCCAGCAAGTGAGTGTCGTGCGGCAGACCAGCACTCGCGCATCGCACACCTTGCGATCCATGTCGCCGATTCTCGGCATGGTCGCGGTCCTCATCCTGTTTCGCGTTCTCGCGCCGGAGGCGGGCATCTCGCTTCTTGACCTGCGCACCATCGCGGTGCAAACCGTCATCGTCGCGCTCGCCGCCTGTGGTGTGGCCCTCGTCATTGTCACTGGCGGCCTTGATCTCTCCATCGGTTCCTCCGTTGCACTCGCCGGAGTGGTGTCCGGCCTCGTCGCCAAGGATGCCTCCCCCACTGCCGCGCCATGGTTGGTCATGCTCGCGGCAATCGGCACCGGCGCACTCTGCGGCCTCTACAACGGCGCGCTCATCACCTTCTTTCGCATTCCGCCGTTCATCGCCACGCTTGGCACACTCGGCTTCTTTCGTGGCGTCGCCAAGTGGATCAGCGGCAGTTCACCGGTCCGAGGCGAAGCCGGTTGGCTATCCGATTGGGTCCGCCCCGTGCCACCAGAGAGTTGGTCCTGGCTTCCTGTCGCTCCGATCGTCTTCGTCATGCTCGCGCTCGCCGCGACGTCAGCGTTCTTTCTCTCGCGAACGGTCACCGGTCGCCAACTCACCGCCATCGGCGACAACACCGAAGCGGCACGACGTTGCGGCGTCCCCATCAACCGGCTCACGATTCTCAGCTACGTCCTGTGTGGGGCGTTTCTCGGTGCCGCGGCATGTGTGCAATACGCCCGGCTGGGCGGCAGTGGCGACCCCAGCATCGCCATCGGCTTGGAACTCAAGGCCATCGCTGCCGTGGTCATCGGCGGGGCCTCACTTTCCGGGGGCGTGGTCTCGATTTGGGGTGCGGTCGCTGGCGCGGCTCTGATGGCACTCTTGGATAATCGCTGTACTGCCGCGGGATGGCCCAACTTTGTGCAAGATATCGTTGTGGGCCACATCATCATCATCGCCGTCGCGGTGGATCGCTGGCGCACCCGCTCTGCTCGATAACGCTCTCAGTATCACATGAAGTCACGCACGCGTTCAACCGGTATCTCTCTTGCCGAACAGGATTTCACTCGCGGCGAGACGCCGCGTTTTGATCTGGTGATTCTCACTGCCGCGAACGTTGTGCAGGCGGCGGGCTATCGCGCCCAACTGGCTCGCCGCAAAGTGGAAGATGGCTCCGGCTGGGATCTTCCCTGCGCCCGCAAAGCCCTCGTAGTTGCCGACCCCAAAGACAAGCGAGCGGGCTCCGGCATTGCCACCTTCATCGCCCTCTTTGAAGCGGCCAAGTACCTTGCTTCACTCAACCCCAAGGCCCGCACGCTGCGTGAGGTCTTTGCGAATCGCCGCATCCTCATCCTGCACAGTGGTGGCGACAGTCGCCGCCTCCCCGCCTATGCCGCGATCGGCAAGATCTTCGTCCCCCTCCCCGTCGAGGATGTCCACGGCGATCCTCGCACCGTCTTTGACCTCGTCCTCGAAGATTTCGCGGCACTGGATGCGGGTGAGTCAGGAACGGATAGGGGCACCGGCAGCATCACCATCGCCGCCGGTGATGTCATGCTCAACCTTGCCAAGACAGGCATCGACATGCGCCCGGTGCCGGGTCATGTGGTGGGTGTTGCCGCCCGCGCCAGCATCGAAACCGGCTCGCGGCACGGCGTCTTCGTCACCAAAGCGGCCAAGAAGAGTGGCGATGCACGCGTCCGCACCTTTCTGCAAAAACCCACGGAAGCACAGGCCCGCGCGGCAGGCGCGATCGCCAAGGACAACACCGTCGCCATCGATACCGGTGTCGTCATTCTGGATTCGGACACCGCCGCGGTGTGGTTGAAATCACTCGGTGCATCCATCAACACAGCCAAGACCCGCACCGCATCCCTCCGCGCCACTGGCACACTCGCTTCCATGTGCCGCGCCACCGCAGGCAGCATCGACCTCTACGAACACATCCTCCCCACCCTCGCAGGCAACACCGCCGCGCTGGCCAAACTTGCTCCCAAGATCGCGGCATCCCTCTCCAAAACCCTCGCACCCACCACCAACCACTTCCTCGCCCGCCACGCCCCCGCCGCGACGTTCTATCACATCGGCAGCACACGCGAACTTCTGGAGATCGGCACAGCCACAGTCTTCAACGCCGGTCGCCAATCGCCGCCGCGCTTTGAGCCAGCGGCAACGGTCGTGGGTAGCGACATCGGCCCGCTCACCCTCGAAGGTCCGGTGTGGATCGAAGGGTGCCAGTGGGGAGACCCAGATTCACCTCCCGCCAAACTCGGTGGGTTCAATGTGATCACGGGGTGGCCCAAAGAGGCGGGGGTACCTGATCTGGCCGGTCGTGAATGTGTGACATGGATCCCCATCGGTGAGGCAGACTGGGTTGGCGTGATGTACTCGATGTTTGATGACTGGAAAGCACCGCTTTGCGATGAGGACCTCACCATACCCGAAAATTGGCCGGGCGGCATGTCCAGAAATCACGCTTTCCTATCCGCAATTGTTGCCCACTGCATCTCGCGCTCACTCTGGAAAGCAGAAGATATCTGGCCATCGACAAAGCTCGCTAAGGATCGTTCTCTTTACTCCGCCAAGATATGGCCGGTTCGTGCTCTCAATCAGATAGAGCTTCTATCAACTTGCAATTGCTACTGGGCTCTCTGCTTCTCAGCATGGGATCGCTTGGAAGAGTCGACAAGAGAGCAGATAAAATCCAATCGCGAACGAGCTCTTCAATCGCTCGGTCCCACAAGCCAACTCCCATGCTTCAGCCTCCAGGAACTCGTTGGCATGGTCAATCACCAGCGGCTCGCGGACACTGCAGCCGTAGCGCGTCGACAAGTTTTGATAGACCATCAGGAAGTTCGACTTCACGCAGACTCCCGTCTCGATCTAGCGCGCGAAGGCCTCTTGCGTCACAATCGACCAGCACCCCGCAGCCGCCACTCACTTGTCCAATCCGAGTTGTTCACGCCACATAAATCTCCAATCATCCGAATCAAGCAACGACGAATCCGCGAACTCCAGTTGCCGTATCGGCCACTGGATGAAGTCGAATTGCTTGACGTTGGAACAGACCCTGATCCAAGAGCATTCGCATTGGAGATGCTGCTGCGCGAGAACAAACTAGAACACACCGGCGAGGCAGCGCCTCCCACATCTCGCGTTTGCGTGTCCGCCCCAATCCGCATTGACCTTGCTGGTGGCTGGACTGATACACCACCAATATGCCAGGCACACGGCGGCACAGTTATCAACCTCGCAGTAAATCTTGATGGCGCCGCGCCCATCGCTGCATCCGCTTCTCACTCACCACAGAATGGATTTCAAGTCAAAGGCATCGTGGATGGGCAAACGCATTCATGTTCACTCGACACATTTCCTCGCGATGGCACTGTTCCCGGATGGGCCACACTCATACCCGCAGCGTCAAAAGCAACCGAGTTATCGTTCAGAGATAGAGACAAGTTTCCCGGAGTTTCCATCTCCTTCTCCTCCTCCGTCCCCAAGGGCTCGGGCCTGGGCACTAGCTCCATTCTCTCTGCTGCGCTCTGCGCTGCCTGCTATGCCCTGCAAGGCAAGTACTCCTCCGACCTACTCACCAAACACGCCATCGCCGCCGCGACGCTGTGTGTGGAGCACGCCATCGGCAGCGGTGGCGGCTGGCAGGATCAATACGGTGCGCTCTTCCCAGGCCTGAAATCTCTCAGCACCGCCGCTGGCAACATCCAACACGCTGAGTGCACACCCCTCACCATCGGCCCGCGCCTTGCCGACATGTTCGCCTCGCGCACGCTCCTCTACTTCACCGGCCAGCAGCGGCTCGCCGCCAACATCCTGCAGAATTTCGTCAATCGCTACCTCGATGGCGATGCTCCCACCTGGCGCACGCTCGATCGCCTCCGCAAAAACGTCCTCGATGTCCGCGAGGCGATTGACCGCGACGACCCTGCCGCGTTCGCCCGCCACATCACCATGTACTGGCTCCTCAAGCGTTCCATCGACCCCAGCACCACCAACGCCGGCCTCAACCGGCTCGTCGCCCGCGTCACGCCCCATCTGGATGGCTATCTCTTCCCCGGCGCGGGTGGTGGCGGCTTCCTCTTCATGATCGCGCGGACCAACGCCTCAGCCAAAGCCCTCCGCCGCGACCTCACCTCCCGTCCCCCGGCCTCCACTGCTCGCTTCTACGACTGGTCCGTCAGCCAGACCCCTCTCACCGTCACTGTTTCATGACCGGAAACAAACCCTCGGAAACGCCCAACTGTGCCTGAATTGCCGGGCAAAAGCCATAGTTGACACATACCCCCTTCGCGCGCGAAACGATTCCCGGTAAACTACGCACATGAAGCAACGCCCCTCCCACAACCTGACCACATATCTCAACCGCATCACCCCCAACTCCCCCAACTCCCCCACCACCCCAAACTCCCTCGCCCCAGTTCTCACCCTGCTCCTCGCGTTCCTCTCTCTCACTGCGATCACTGCCTGCCAATCCACATCCAAGCCCTCCGCATCATCCGCCGACAAAGCGCCCGACGCCTTCATTCCCCCCAAGCAGCCGCGGCTTGAGCTCGGTCACCATTCCGCCACCACGCCCGTCAATCGCCAGAACGACTGGTGGATGAAACGCTTCAACCAACTTTCCACCAACGCGCAGGGCTTCGATGGCGAACTCATCTTCATCGGAGACTCCATCACCCAGGGATGGGAGAACGAAGGCAAAGCCGTCTGGGCCAAGGAGTTTGCCCCGCGCGGCGCACTCAATCTGGGCATCAGTGGCGATCGCACTCAGCACGTCCTTTGGCGGCTCGCCAACGGCAATTTTGACGGCATCAAGCCCAGCCGTACAGGCAAACGCTGGGTCGTCATCATGATCGGCACCAACAACACAGGACAGGGAAACGACCCCAATCGCAACACACCCGAAGAGATCGCCGATGGCATCGTCGCCGTCACTCAGGCCG
Organism: uncultured Phycisphaeraceae bacterium; assembly: GCA_964441555.1. Taxonomy (GTDB): domain Bacteria; phylum Planctomycetota; class Phycisphaerae; order Phycisphaerales; family UBA1924; genus F1-120-MAGs238. The sequence goes on from CAYTYD010000091.1 coordinate 7,589, forward strand.
TCGAAGACGCCATGCCCGATGCCAAGATCCTCCTCCTCGGCGTTTTCCCGCGTGGCGAGTATCCCACCGATAATCGCCAACGTGACGATATCAAGACCATCAACGGTTTCATCGTCTCCGTGCAGGATCGTCACCGCAACTTCTTCAAAGACATCGGCAGCACATTCCTCTCTCCCACCGGCATGATTCCCAAGGACATCATGCCCGATTTCCTCCACCTTTCCCCCAAGGGATACCAATTGTGGGCAGATGCGATCAAGAGCGACCTTGGCAAGTAATTCAATCTGACTCAGCACTCAGCACTCAGCACTCAGCACTCAGCACTCAGCACTCAGCACTCAGGATTCAGGATTCAACCATGAACACCTCTCGCCGCAACTTCATCACCACCGCCACAGGCCTCGCCGCCGCCGCTTTGCTGCTGCCCCGCGCCAGCGCGCAGCCCGGCGAAACGCTGCGCAAGCTCGCGCCCAAAGACATGCCGGCGGAACTCAAACGCCCCGCCAAGCCCGAAGACCTCTTCACCATTTCGCTCGCTGAGTGGTCGCTGCACCGCGCCCTGCAGGGCAACAAGATGACCAATCTTGACTTTCCCCGCATCGCGAAGGAAACCTTCGGCATACATGCCATCGAGTACGTCAACTCGTTCTTCAAACTCAAAGCCAAGGACGAGGCATATCTCAAGGATCTCAAGACCCGTTGTGACGACTTAGGCGTCAAGAGCGTTCTCATCATGTGCGATGGCGAGGGCGCGCTGGGCGATCCCGATGCCGCCAAACGCACCCAAGCCGTTGAGAATCACTACAAGTGGGTCGATGCCGCCGCGTTCCTGGGCTGCCACTCCATCCGCGTCAACGCCCAATCCAAGGGCACGTACGACGAGCAGATGTCCCTCGCCGCCGACGGCCTGCGCCGCCTCTGCGAATTCGCGGATCCCAAAGGGATCAACGTCATCGTCGAAAATCACGGCGGGCTTTCCAGCAACGGTGCCTGGCTCTCAGCCACCATCGCCAAGGTGGGCCACGCTCGCGCCGGCATCCTTCCTGATTTTGGAAACTATCAGAACGCCAGCGACGACAAGGGCGTCGCCAAGCCCTACGACCGCTACACCGGCGTGGAGGAGAACATGCCCTACGCCAAGGGTGTTTCCGCCAAGTCTCACGAGTTCGACGACCAGGGCAATGAGATTCACACCGACTATCGCAAGATGATGAAGATCGTCCTCGCCGCCGGATATCACGGCAAGGTCGGCGTCGAGTACGAAGGTTCCAAACACTCCGAAGACGACGGCATCAAACTCACCAAGTCACTCTTGGAAAAGATCCGCGCCGAAATGTTCGCCGCGGCAACCGGCTCTCCCACTGCTCCAGTTGTGGAATCCAAGCCCAAGACCGTCGGCTCGTAATTCCATCGCGGCGATTCATTTCTGCTCAGGCGGTTTTTCAGCCGGAGCAGCGCCCGATGCCGGCGTGCCCGATTCCGGTTTGTTCGTGGCCGGTTGCTCGCCAGCAGGTGCCGGCGCGTCCTTGCCCGCATCGGCCGGAACCACTTCCTGCGGCTTGGCCGCCGCGCCCCCCTTGAAGATCTCGTCATTCACCTCATACACCACCAGCGTCCCCGGATCCGCAAAAGTCGCGATCAACAGGGGTTTGCCATTCGGGCTGCGATACGACGGAATGAAGCACATGCCGCTCAGCTTGGTCTGCCCCTCTGCCGTGCTGATGAAGGTGTCCAAGATCCGCGGCGTTGGCTGACCCGTGAAATCAATCGCCACCACCGCCGCCGGGCTCTCCACCATCGCCAGCGCTCGTGCTCCGGTGGGTTCATTGGCCAGCACCATCTTCTTCACCTGTGGCCCGTGACGCACCGAAAGCTCATCTGCCTTTCCAGCGATGCTGGCCCGATTGAACCAATCCGGAGCCGCTTTGGCGATCGCCTCTTCGAGCATGCTTCCCGTCGTGCCCACTACGTTGAAACTCGGCGCATCCATCGCGATGAAACTCCGCGATCCCATCGCCAGCGGCCGGGCGATCTTCCGTGGCCCTTCATCCTCTCCCTGCGCTAACCCATCCACCGTCGAAACATGCAATGGGCCGAGCCCTGATCCCGAGACATCCACATCCTTGCTGGCCTTGGGTGTCAGTTTGCCATTGCGTGCCAGATCCGCCAGCGTCGCCTCATCGGCCAGAGGCCCTTCAGTGCCTCTGCCCCAGCCACTTCCTGCCGCCAGAATCCGCACCTGGTCCTTCTCATCCCAGGCCAGCACCGCGCCCGGCATCGGCAAGGCATGAATCTTGCCGCTGATTTTCACGGCGTCAGTGTCGTTCCCGTCGATCACCACCGGCATGGTGCCCATGCCGATGTAACGCGTCCAGTTTCGTCCGGGCAGATTGAACACGCCGATGGCGTTGTTGGTTGGGCACGACACATACACGTTGTCGCCCAATGCAAAGAGCGTTCTCGGTTCAATATCAAAGTACCCGCGCTTCTGCTCCACGCGCTTGGCACGCATTCGCAATCCGCCCTCTTCCACGAACTTCTGCGCTGCAGCATTGAAGGCAGAGCCATCGCACAGCAGCGTGTTCACATCCAGTGAACCCATGTTCTTGAAGTCGTCCGCCTTGGGAAACTTGCGCAGCGCAAACACCGACACGCCACCCGGCGGATCAATCACTCGTCCATCTTCTGTGACCGCAGGAGTGCCCGCATCAGCGGTCATCAGAATACCTCCGTGCGCGACCCAAAACAGATCCTGCGTATCAAACCCCACCGGTGCGCGCGACAGAATCTCACCCGTCAAACTCTTCACAAAAAGCACCTGCGAACTCGATGCCGCACGCTGGTTTCCCACCACGGCCACAGCCATCACGCCCCGCCGGGAAGGATCGGCAGCCACCGCAGTCACCGCGCCGGAGCTGATCATGCCCCCTTCAAACACCTTGATTCGGTTCAACCCTTCCGGTTTCTTGGGATCCGCCAGATTCACCAGCGCCGCATCATCACCCACACTGACGATCAGGCGCTTGGTCGCTTGGTCAAAATCCACTGCGGCTGCACCTTTGAGCTCCAACGACCCGATGCGAGTCAGCATCGGCGCTCGATCTGTCGCCGCCCGCGCCATGCCGCACAGCAGGATCAACCCCGAGACGGTCACCAACATCCTGTCCAGCCCGGTCGCCGTACTCATGCGCTGATCCCTTTGATATGTACCCCGCGCCGCCAACGAAATCAGGCGGTCCATCTTGAACAGACCGCCCAGCCCGATCATTGTTCCATTCTCATCGTCGATCACGCGACGTGGCGTGTGAGGGTGCCGTTGGCCCCAAATTCTGCCGCATTCATAAAGAGATGCGCCAATGGGCCACTCACCGGGGAGTTGAACTGGCTCTGATTCTGAATCTGCCCCTGCCCAGCAGTGAACTGTGATTCACCGCTTGTCCACCCCGGCGCGAATCCGGACGTGGTCCCAGCCATTGGCGCTGGCACGGAACCGGCTCGCTGACCTGCTTGATATCCCGCGCTGTACGCCAGCTGCAATTGGGCCTGCATCCATAAACCAAACTGAAGGGCCTGAGCTTGAAACCCCTGCGGATTCGACTGAAGAGACGTGGCCGAACCGCCTTGGCTTTCCCATCCCAGCGGCGCCAGCCCACCCCAACCTCCCCAACCACCCCAGCTCGACGCCCCGGGCACGCCGCTCTGGTTCGACGGTGCCATTCCATTCCACGTGCCGCCAAAGTTGCTCATCTGCGATTCTCCTGATTCTGGGCGATGTGGTCCATCGGTTCAGGTGAACTGGTGGCTTGACAGACGGCGCAACGTCCCCAAATCAGGGGACGAACGCAGCAGATGGTCCTATAACTTCTTCGATGCTCCGACAAGTCACTCCAACACTGCCGTGATCTCTGCACCCCCCGCTCGCCGATCCGGTATACTCGGGACCGGCTCGGAATTCTTCCCTATCGAGAACTCCGAATCGGTTCATGCGTCGACTTATACAGCGGCAGCGGATGCCATCCGCCCCGTCGCCCCCTCTGGGTTCGTCTGTGGAGTTTCATATGCGTCTGGATTCCGGTCTCAAGCGTTTTGCCTCTGGAACCATCT
>CAYTYD010000092.1:0-11565 GCA_964441555.1 uncultured Phycisphaeraceae bacterium
GCACGCGGCGCCCCAGCGCAAAGTGCACCACCAGCAGCGCCAAATCCGGGCGCAATCGCGGCAAACCCGCGCGACCCAATCTGCCCCAGCAACTCATCTCTGGCGATCGCGGCACCAACCACGCTGGCGAGATCGCCGTCGAGAATCAGCAGGATGTTACCAGCGTGTGCCACTGGGGCATGATACCGCGCCTCAGGCCAAGTCGCCTGAAACTCCGGCCGGAGTGAAAATCAGTAATTCGGCGTGGGAGCGCGGAAATCGGAGAAATTGATGGAGCGGAAGTAGTCAATGGTCTTGACCAGACCATCGCGCAACTGGGTTTTCGGCTCCCAATCGAGCTTCTGCCTTGCCAGCGTGATATCGGGCTGACGCTGGAGAGGATCATCCTGCGGCAAGGGCTTGTGGATGATCTTGCCCCGGTTGCCCGTCAACTCCATGATCAACTGCGCCAACTGCATGATCGTGAACTCGTTGGGGTTGCCGATATTGACCGGGCCGACGAAATCATCAGGGCCGTTCATCATGCGAATCATCGCCTCAACCAGATCATCGCGGTAACAGAAACTGCGAGTCTGGGCCCCGTCGCCAAACATGCTGATGTCTTGGCCCAGCAGGGCTTGGCGGATGAAGTTTGACACCACACGGCCATCGAATGGATGCATGCGCGGGCCATAGGTATTGAAGATGCGCACGACACGGATGTTCACACGATTCGAGCGGTAGTAGTCAAAGAAGAGAGTCTCAGCCGCTCTCTTGCCTTCGTCATAGCAGGCGCGTGGGCCAATCGGATTCACATTGCCCCTGTACGACTCTGGCTGAGGATGCACCGTGGGGTCGCCATACACCTCGCTGGTGCTGGCTTGCAGCACCTTGGCGCGGCAGCGTTTGGCCATGCCGAGCACGTTGATCGCCCCCATGACCGAGGTTTTCATAGTCTTGATGGGGTTGTATTGATAGTGACCGGGTGCCGCGGGGCAGGCCAGGTTGTAGATCTCATCCACCTCCAGGTGGATCGGGTGGGTGACATCGTGGCGGACAAGTTCAAAGTTTGGCTTGGCCAAGAGATGAGCAACGTTGGATTTCTGGCTGGTGAAAAAGTTGTCAAGGCAGATCACATCATGGCCGAAATCCACCAGTCGTTCGCACAGGTGTGAACCCAGAAAGCCAGCTCCGCCAGTCACCAGAATCCGCTTGATCGCCACGATTGATCCTCTCGCTGATTACAGAGTTGGGTCTTCGCACAAGAGCGCAGCGTATCGCGCCACGGCCTGACGCGGATTCCACACGGGACGCCAGCCCAGCCCGGTTGTGGTCGCGGAGATATCCGCACACGTGAAATCCTGATAGAACGCGCGAATGTGTTCGGGCATATCAAAGTATTCGACTTTGAATCCGGCACAGCTTGGCACCGAGGCAATCGCTTCGGCAATCTCCCGAAAGCTGGTTGCCACGCCCGACCCAACGTTGTACACGCCGCTGATTGGGTTGGGCAAGTGTCCGCCCGCATTGGCCAATCCCGCCGCGGCGAGTGTGCAATTGACAACGTCGTCCACATACACCTGATCGCGGGCCTGAGAGCCATCTTTGAAAAGTCGTGAGGACTGGCCGGAGGTGAACTGCCTCACCAGCTGCCGGGCCATGGAAGCCATTTTGCCTTTGGCGGCCTCGCCCGGACCAAAGACATTGAAGTACCGCAAGCCGACCACTGACGACCGAGCCGAAGAACCCGCGCGAGCAATCGCTCGAGACGCGACCGACTCCATCAGCCACTTGCTGAAACCGTAGATGTTGTTCGGCCTGCCAGCGGCGGAAAGCGGAAAGGGAACTCGTGCTGCGGTCTGGGGCGGGGTGCCATAGGTGGCCGCGCTGGAGCAGTATGCCAAGGGGACAGCATGCTTCAGACAGGCCTCAACCAACGGGCGGAACCCCTCGGTATTGATGGCCAGCATCTGCGGTTGATCCATCACCGTGGTGTCTGTGATGGCCGCGAGATGAAAAACCGCACGCGTGGGGCGCGAGAGCAAGTCATTCCAATCGACGGTTGTGTAGCAGCGTCCGATGCATTCACCGTGAAACGGAGCAACTTTGGCGCGATCGCACGCGGAAACGATATTGGAAAAGTGACTACTGGAAAAGTCGTCTATGACCACCACTTCCGCACCAGAGCGGGATGCCAGCAGAGCCGCGACCAGATTGGCCCCTACGAAGCCGCTGCCGCCGGTCACGATGAATCGTTCACGGGAACTCATCAGGATTCACCGCCCATCCGGTTGCGTGTCGTTCACTTCGGGAATGGTCAACACCTGTCCGATTTTCAGCGCATCGCGCGAGCCGAGCGTGGCTCGATTGGCCTGAAAGATCGCATCGGCATGCTTGGATGAGCCGAGCAGCCGCTGCGCGATCAGACTCAGCGAGTCCCCCTTTTGCACGGTGTAGGTGCGGGAGGAAGCAGAAGGAGTCGCACGGGGTGGCTCGCCCACTGGCTTTTCCGGTTGGGGTGTCGCAACGGGAAGACCCTGTATGTTGTTGGGATCCTTGGGCACGAGAATGACACGCCCGGCACGAAGTCGGCGCGGATCCATGAGCGGATTGGACCGGGCAATCACGCTTCCATCTGCACCGGAACCAAAGAACCGTTCAGCGATTGATTGAAATGAATCACCTGGTTGCACGGTGTATTGATGAAACCCGGGCGGTACCACCCCGGCATTCGGCGACACCTCTGGAGGTCCGTCCTGCTCCGCACCGGCACCAGATCCTGTTGTGATCGGGACCCATCCAGACCCGGAATCCGCCGAGCCATCATCTGATGAAGGAGCCGCAGCGAAACTGATGCGCGGAGCGCGGGGCGTCCACAACCAGTATGTGCCGATCCAAACCACCGCGAGGAGAAGCAAGCCGCCGAGAATCCGTGTCGAAGCGTGATTCATGCGTACCTCCTTCAGTCACTGCACATTGCCTCATCATCGGCTTACGCGGCACATGACGGCCACACATGGTTCAGGCCGGGTTGCCGACCACACCACGAGGATCCTCCGCCTCTGCGCTTCCTTTGCGAGACCACACCAAAGGGGCCGCAACAGCAATGGATGAATATGTTCCGATGCCGATGCCCACGACCAGTGCGAACGCGAAGGGCCGAACGCCTTCGCCGCCGAACAGGAAGAGGATCGAAGAAGTGACAACGGTTGAACCCGAAGTGATGATTGTGCGGCTGATGGTCTGATTCACCGCCGTGTTGATCATTTCGGCGGTGGCGTACTGCAATTTACCCTTGGTCTCTCGGATGCGGTCCATGATGATGATCGTGTCGTTGAGCGAATACCCCGCGACCGTGAGCATCGCGGCGATCATGTTGAGATCGATCTTGAATGGCAAAATTCCCAGCGAGTGAGCCACACCTTGCAACGAAGGTGTTTCCCACATGATCTCGCACAGCGCGATCGCGCCAAGCACGGTCAACACATCGTGCAGCAATGCCACGATGGCCGCCATGGAGTATCGGGCACCCTTGAATCGCACCCAGATGTAGATGGCGATCAATACGAACGAGAGCAACACCGCCGCGACCGCCTGTGCCTTGAAAGTGTTGGCGATGGCAGGGCTGAAATTCTGAACACTTGCCGATGAAGATGGCACGGACAACGCGTCTCGAACAAGATTCCACTCGCGCCGCGCCACGCTGTCCGCCCAACGGTCCTCATCCGCCATGAAGCTGAAATTATCATCGCGCACAATCATCGCGAAGCCAGTGACAGCGGTTTCATCACCCGAAAGTACGTAGAACTCCGAAGTTCGCGAAAGCGTATCCGAGTATTCAGGACCGCCACGTTTCTTGTCGATGCGAGCACGCAGCGATTCAAGCGAAACCGGCGGCACGACGTTGTCGATCACAACCGCCACGCCGCCCTCAAACCGCTTCACATCACTTCGAATTGCGGGGCGCTCGATGACATCGCCCAAAGTCGCACGATCCACGCGATAGACAGGCGCCTTGCGCCAATCAGTCTGATCACGCGAATCAAACCGCAGTTCGCGATCCTCACTGATTAGGCCCTCCAATCCACGTCCAACCACATCTCGCACAGTCGTCTCATCGGTGGCTGTGGTCTTGATCAGGAACCAGTGCGACCGGACACCTGTCTCATCCGGATTGATCGGCGTGACATCCAAGGTCTGCAACGGGATTCGCGACGGATCATCCGCCGCGAGAGATTCCGCCGCTTTCTTGACCCGCTCTTCTACTTCCGCTCGTTCGAGTGTAATCGGTTGGCCGGTCTTGGCATCCTTGGCAAACTGCACTTCAACCTGCGTTCCACCTAGGAATTCGATGTGCAGCATCTTGTCGCCGCGCTCGAATGCCGCGTACAAGCCCATACACACATACACGGTGGACAATGCAAAGAAAACGTAGCGGAACTTCATCCAGTTGATATTTGGAGTAAGAGCCCTCTGCAAGGCGGGAATGGCCATCGGCAGCATGTTGGCTTTCCGCCAACCCAGTTGCAAGACGAGCACATCAAAGATAAGCCGCGTTACGACGAGTGCGGCAAAGAGCGTGGCCACCACGCCGATGCCCATGGTGACCGCAAATCCCTTGATTTCAGGCGTACCTACGTAAGCAAGCACGACGCAGACGATGAGATTCGTGACATTGCCGTCAACGATCGAAGACAGAGCCTTGGAAAAACCAAGTCGCACTGCGGTCTTCAGATCCGCTCCGCGATTGATCTCCTCTCGCATGCGCTCGTAGATGAGCACGTTGGCATCAACAGCCATACCGAAGGTGAGAATCACACCAGCGATGCCCGGCATGGTGAATGCCGCCTTGGCCAGCGCCATCATGCCGACGATCATCAACGCGTTGGCGAGCAGGGCCACCACGGCGATCATGCCGCATCCGAAGTAGTAGACAATCATGAACCCGCTGACTACGACCAGCGCGACCATGCCGGCTTTGAGACCCTTCTGAAGATTGTCAGCGCCCAGCGCGGGACCAATCGATTGAATCGACAGCGGCTTAGGAGACAGTTTGGCCTGGAGTGAACCGGCGTTCAACACGCGGATCACATAATCGCGTTCTTCCTTGGCATCCACGCCAGTGATCTGACCTGAACGCGAAATCGCGCCTTGCAGCCGCGGAGCGGTGTAAATCTGATCATCCAGAAGCACAGCCATCTTGTTGTGGACCTTCGACGGCTCACGCGTCAGATTGCCCAGCAATGTACCGCCCAGCGGGTCCATCTGGAATGCGATCGAGGGCTTGCCGAGTTCGTCTGCGCTTTCCTGCGCGCCCTTCACTCGCCAATCGCCCTCTTCGGCGGTCAGACGTTTGCCACGCACATCCCACAGCAGAATGTAATACTCACCCTCTTTTGAGACATCCCCCACAAATCCGGAACGGGCAAAGAAGCCGGCCGGATCTGCTTGCAGAAACGCCAGGTCTGCGGTGCTGTTGTACCAGTTCTCAATCTGGTTAACCTTGTACCAGCGTGCATCCGTCGATCGCACATTCTGAGCGCCACGGGTCCGCAATTCGGTCCGCAGGCGATCTTCATCTGTGGTGATGTTCGCGCTGCCCGTCGCAGCCGGATCCACCGCGATGCGGAAGGAGATCACGCCAGCGCCCTTCAGCAGACGAATCAGGTCCTGCGGGTCGTCCAGCGTGGTCCGTTCTTTCAGGTATGAATCTTGAGCCGCGATGATCCGATCAATCTGCTGCACAGCGTCCGGATGGGCATCCTTCAAGACCTTGATGCCGCGCTCACGAGGACTCTCAATGACGATGCGTTTGTGTGCCGGATCTTTTGCCGTCAGATCTTCCAAGGTACGTGTCTTGTTGCTCAGGTTCAGAACGCGTTGCACTTCCTCTGGCGACACCACACCCTTGAAGAACTCCGCGCGTGCCGCATCAAATCGGCCGATCGCCTCACCCGCCGCCACCACCAATGCGTCATACTCCGGCCCACTCTTGTTCGCTGCGCGAGCGGCACGTTCCGCTTCCTTGGCTGCCGACGCCTCGTCCGCCGCGGCCACCGCCGCCTTCAACTTGGTCTTCTGCGTCGATTCCTCTTTGAACAGGTCGGCGATCGCCTTTTCACGCCCCGCCGCATCCATTCGCACGATCGAATCAAACCTCGCCTCGCTCATCGCGGTGCGGCCAAGCTGCTGCAATTCGCCCTCGAAAGCCGCTCGCAAGCCCTTGACCTTGTCACTGGGCAAAGGCATCGTCACTTCGATGCGGTCATTTCCCTGCGCGACGAAGGTGATATCCAACGTTCCGGTCGGATTGATGCGCTGCTTGAGCACATTGATCGTCTGATCAAGCACGGCCTTGGCGTTTTCATCCTGCTTGATTTGCACGGCATACACCAGCGACACACCGCCGCGCAAGTCCTTGCCGAGCTTCAACTGCTTTTCCAGCGGCACAATCGAATACCAGCAGAGCGCCAGCACCGCGAGCACCAACACCGCCGTCTGATAAATCTTTCTCATCGCGTCCCTTTTGCGATCACCAAACCGAGCAAAGCCGTCTCAATCCGCAATTCAATCCACTTGCCTCAACCGAGTGCTCGTTGCCTTATACCGACGCCGTCGTCAGGGGCTTGGCCTCGATCTTGGCATCAGATTTTGGGTCGCTCTTGCCCTCCGCCGACTTCAAGACGTTGGCCAATGCTGAGCGGCTGAAGCGAATCTTGCCGGTCTCCACCTGCAACACCATCTCCTGGTCGTTCAACTCCACCACCGTTCCGATGATGCCAGCGGTCGTAGAAACCTTGTCGTGCTTCTTCACGCTGCTCAACAAAGTCTCTCGTTGCTTGCTCTGCTTGCGCCCTTGCCACCACATGAGCAACATGAACACCGCCATGACTCCCAACATGGGAATCAGAGGGCTGGACCAGATCGACGGAGCTGGGCCAGTTCCGGGCGCCGGTGTGCCGGTGGAGCCAGTTCCCAGCGGAGCTGCGTTGCCCGTAGCAGTCGGAGCCGATGTTGCCGCTGGAATGGGCGCAGCCGACGCCCCAGGGATACCTGCCCCAGTGCCGGATGGTGTCGAAGTTGTTTGCGCCAGGGTGAAGAACAGATCAGACATGTGGACCTCGCAACCGATGAGCTGCTGCCGCGAAACGCGCGGATGCTCCTCGCCGGATTCGGTGTTACGAACAGTACCCAAACCAAGAAGGATGGGCCAAGATTCTACGCGTGCGTTTTGGGGGTCACCGGGCCAAATCCGGGCTGATCGACAGCCCGCCGGTCGGTGCCGCAACAGGCCATCTTCCCACCAGCCCAGACCAGTCGTCCGTCCCGATGGTCTGACGAACATCCGTCATGAACCTCTGGAAATGCCGCAAGTTGTGCAATGTCACGAGAATCGGGCCGAGCATTTCCTCGGCCATGAAAAGATGCCTGATGTACGAGCGCGAGAAGTGGCCAAGATCAGATCCATTCCACCCGTGCAATCGCGGCTGGCACGCGTAGCAATCGCATCCCGGCTCGATCGGACGCTCATCCTCAGCATGGGCCAGGTTTCGCAATTTCAACGTACCCGTCGCCGTGAAGGCACTCGCATTCCGACCGTTTCGCGTTGGCAGTACGCAGTCGAACATATCCACACCCGCCATCACCGCCGCCAGAATGTCCCTTTCATACCCAACTCCCATCAGATATCTGGGCTTCTTCTCCGGCAATCTCGGCGCGGCAAATCGCACCACCGATGCGATTTCCTCTGTGGTCTCCCCCACTGCCACACCACCGATGGCATACCCCGGCAACTCGATGCCGCAGACCTGCTCGATTGATTTCGCTCGCCGCGCTAGGTCAGATCCCCCCTGCGTGATTCCAAAAAGCGACTGGTCCTGCGGCCTTGCGTGCGCCTGCTTGCACCTTTCCAACCACTTTGCAGTGCGATCGAGCGCGATATCCAATCTCTTGTTGTGGTCGTAACCCTTTTTACCGCTGTCGCGCCGCACCGCCGCTTCGCGCCTCGCCGGTTGGGTACCCGGCTCAATGACCTGTCCAGCATCCGGCGCCGCCGGCGGGCAGTCATCAAAGGCCATGATGATGTCTGCTCCGAGCAGGTTCTGCACCTCAATGGCCCGTTCCGGTGTCATGCGAATCGACGCGCCATCCACGATCGATTTGAACGTCACGCCATCATCATCCACCTTGTTGGTTTCTGCCAGCGAAAATGCCTGATACCCGCCCGAATCCGTCAGGATCGGCCCGTTCCAATTCATGAACCGGTGCACGCCGCCCCGCCGCGAAACCAATTCCGGCCCCGGTCGCAGGAGCAGGTGATAGGTGTTATTCAGAACAATCTGCGCGCCCGTTCCCGCGACCAGCGCGGGCAGTATTCCCTTGATGGAACCCTTTGTTCCAACAGGCATGAATGCGGGCGTGTCAAACTCGCCGTGACACGTCTTGACCCTGCCCCGCCGGGCATGGCAGACCGTTGATGTCGTCTGAATCTCAAATTGCAGGGCTTCGGCCATTGCCTGACCGTATCACCACCACCACAGGATCATCCAGCCCGCCGCTTCAGGTCAGTCTCTTCCCGAAGCACGGCTTTTTCTCGATCCGTGAGCGAATGCAATCCTGTCACTTTCACCTTGTCGAGAATCCGGTCGATCTCCGCCCGACGCAATCCCTCATCTCGTGCCACATTCGCCGCGCGACGTTCCTTCCGCGAATCACTCCACACATCCCAGAAATCCCGCAAGAGATGAATGCGACGAATGAAGAACGCGCCCGCGATGGCTCCGCCAAGGTGCGCGGCGTCTCCACCTGCGTTGTACGAATTGATCAGTGGGAACCATGACAGATAACGCCCGAAGAACAGATTCAGGGTGGCGAGCCCCAGATAGATGTACACCAGAGTCCGAAGCTTCATCGTGATCGGAATGGGAAAGGCGATCACTTCGGTCTTCGGCTCAAGGTGTGCCGCAGCCATCATGACACCAAAAACACCCGCCGAAGCACCAACCAGCGGCGTGTTCATGTCGTTAAACAGCAAACCCGGGATCGCGCTCACGTTGAAATACTTGGCCGCGATCGTGCCGCCAAGATTCAACAGGAAATACATCACACCGCCGAAAATGCCGCAGACGATGTAAAACGCCAGATAACGCTTGGCACCAAGCTTCTCTTCGACCACCTGGCCGAACATATACAAACCGAGCATGTTCAACGCGATATGCAGTACACCTGAGTGCAGGAACTGAAATGAGATCAGCCGCCAGAACTCCAGCCGATGCAGCATCGCTTCGCTGGAAAAGTGCCCTTGAAAATACAACCACTGGCCGAACCCTTCGGTCACTGGGCCATTGGCCGTCTCGACGGTCCGCACTGTGATGGCCTGTATCACGAAAATAACGACGTTTATCACAATCAGCCACGTGTTGCATGACTTGATCGCAAAGCCATTCGCCAACGGGTTCGTCGGCTTCTCTCGGTAGTAGTCTCGGTTGTCTATCGCCATGGGTGCCGGATTCCGTACGTGTCAACCCACTCCAGGTTCACGTCTGGGTATCGGCAAACGCACCCCGGGCACATCATCGATCGGGGAAAACCTGTGAATCACCGGTGCTCTTCGGCTGCCCATGCTGCCCAATTTGGCGATCGGTTTCCGGGTGCAGGTGGTCACGCAATTCCGCCTGAATCTGGTCCAATTCCGAAATCTCCTTCCCCGACAAAGCCCCCGGCCCGTGGTTACGCAGCCGCGCCAACGCATCTCCAACCCAATGACCCTCTTGAGTTTCACGCGCCGCGCTCAAGTCCACTTCACCGGCAAAGACAACCTCACCAACGTCCGCATGTTCCGAAAGCGACCACCACGCACAGCACGCCACCAGCGCCACTCCCCGTGTCGAATCAAATGCCACCGCCAACACCATAAACACCGCACCCGCCAGCACTCCGGCAAACCTCCGCTGCGACTCCCACCCCGCTTGCAAAAACACTTCACCCGCCAGCACACCACCATCCATCGGTCCTAAAGGAACCAGATTCACTAGCAATGCAACGACGCTCGCGGCATACAGCCACCAAGCCCACAGCATCCATCCCTGCTCAACACCCCACGAACGAATCGCTGCGGCAGGGTGCAACGGATTGAATACCAACATCTCCCAACTCGCTCCGCTCGCCAGCAGCAATCCCGACGCCACCCCGACGAGCACCGCTCCACATGCCAAACCCACCACCGCATGGCGCACGCGGCGGAATCTCGCGACACCGCCCGCCACACCTCGCGGTCCTTCGCACACTGCGCCGCCGGGCCACAAGACTGTCGATGGTCGACCGCTCCAGCCCGTGTCACAGCGTCGCAGCATCATGCCGCGATCCAATGCCGCACGCATCATCTCGCGGCATACCAACATTGCCAGCATTGCGTACACACACGCCAAAGCACTCTGCACGCTCGCACCTGGCTGCGACACTGAAATCAGAATCTCGCACACGCCCCACACCACAAACAACGCATGCAAACGGATTGAGCATCCGCGCACCGTCACGAACGGCAACGACCACGACAACGGGTGGTGGCGCGACCATGATTTCTCAGCACTCAGGAGCATCTTGTCACCCAATTCCCATGTCCCACACACAACCCCGCGTCACCGAATTAGATCAATCCTCTCCCCCGCGCCAAATGCATCGCCAGCATGCTCTTGGCATCCATCAATTCACCCGAATCAATCCCGGCGAAAGCCGCTTCCACCGACATCAACTCCACCGTCAGATCCTCGTCCTCCTCCAACCTCTGCCCGACATGCGACAGCCCCGTCGCGGCATACGCCACCATCAGTTCATCCGACAGCCCCGGACTTGTGTAAAACCGCCCGATCTCGGTCAAGGTTGCGGCTTCGTACCCGATTTCCTCGACTAATTCCCGCCCGGCGGTCACCGCAGCGTCCTCTCCTGGCTCTCGCGTTCCGGCTGGCAACTCCAGGATGTACCTCTCCAGGGAGGCCCGAAACGACCGAATCAGAGCCACGTGCGGCTCTCCTCCCGGGCCGGGCAAAATCGGCACGATCACGACCGCTCCGGGATGTCGCACCACCTGCTTGGTCAGCGTACAGCCGGACTTACTCACATACTCCAGCGACTCATAATCAAACTTCCGCCCCTTGTGAATCACAACGCGGCGGACCGGACTCCTAGCATCATTTTCCATAGCCATGAGCGTACAACATTGACCGCCATTTCGCCCCAGCACGGACGCACACCCAACACTGCCGCCGGTGGTGGTGCTCCTGCCGCGCACCCAACGACCGGTTATGCCATCCGCCTCGTCAATGTCGCTCGCACCTTCGGCCCCCAGATCGTCCTCGATGGTGTCAACATCAACATCCCCCGTGGCCAGACCACCGTCATCATAGGCCCCTCAGGTTGTGGCAAATCGGTCATGCTCAAGCACATCGTCGGGCTGCTTCAACCCAGCAGTGGCGAGGTTTGGGTTGAAGATCAGCGCATCGATCAACTCCGCGAGCGTGACCTGGTCCCCATCCGTCTTCAGATCGGCTTCCTCTTTCAACTTTCCGCTCTCTTCGACTCGATGTCCGT
>CAYTYD010000093.1:0-8654 GCA_964441555.1 uncultured Phycisphaeraceae bacterium
CGGAAACTCGAGAATTGAGCCGCGAGGACAAGATAGATGAGCACGAGCGCAAAGCCGAGGGTTACCGCCAGTGATGATCCTTCCGTGCGAATCTGCCGCGATTCGCCAGCGTAGTCGTATGTGTAGCCCGGGGGCAGTATGCCCTTCGCGGCGTTTTCGAGCGCGGTCAGTGCTTCCTCTTTGGTGACACCGGGAGCAACACCGCCGTACACCTTGAAGCTGTTGCGCTGCTGAAAGCGAGTGAGTGAGCGCGGCGCAGTCTCAGTTTGAATTGAGACAAAGCTTGAGACGGCAACCAGGCCGCCAGTCGGCGTGCGCACCTTGAGGTTTAGAAGTTGGTCGGGAGTGGCCCGGTTGTGATCCGCCATCTGCGGAATCACCTTGTACGAGCGACCGTCCAGATTGAAGCGGTTCACATATCCACCAGCGAGCATGATGGAAAGATCACGGCCCACCGTCGCCAGATCAAGTCCGAGGTCCGCAACCTTTTGCTTGTCGATCACGATGCGTGCCTGCGGCAGGTCAATCTTCAGATCCGTATCGGCAAAGAGGAACTTTCCGCTGCCGAATGCCGCGCCCACCAGTTGCCCGGCATATTGCGCCATCTGTTCAGCGGTCTGCGTACTGGTGACGATGAATTCCACATCGAACTGCCCAGCGCCCGGCAAGGGTGCAGGGAGGGCTGGGAACGCACGCACACCGGCCACGGTCATCAGCTTGGGGAATGCTTCCTGCTCAAGAATTTCGCGGGTGGTGCGTTCACGTTCGTCCCAATTCTTAGTCTGAATGCCGCCGAAGCCGCCGGTCACCTGCGCCACTTGGAAGAAGAATCGTGTTTCAGGAATGGAGAGGAAGTGCTTGGCGACGTGATCAAACCCACGAAGTGTGAAGTCCAGCGAAGAATCCGGCGAACTCTGGACGACGGTGAAAATGATTCCTTCGTCCTCGGTGGGTGCCAGCTCCGTGCGCGATTTGGTGTACAGCGGGTATGCGGCGGCGGCGATCAAGACCGCAGCCAACGCCATGGTCCAGCGCAGGTTCAGCGTCACGGTGAGCAGTGACGCGTAAAAGGAACGAATCTTGTCAAACACGCGGTTCACCAGCTTGGAGAACCAAGACTCCTTGCCATTCTCCGGTACCAGATACGAACTCATGATCGGCGACAGCGTCACCGCCACCACGCCCGACACCACCACCGCCGCAGCGAGCGTGAAAGCGAATTCACGGAAAAGCATGCCGGTCAGGCCGGTCTGGAAGCCGATCGGCGTATACACAGCAGCGAGAGTGATCGTCATGGAAATCACGGGAGCGAAGAGCTCGCGAGCGCCGATCAACGCCGCCTCGATGCGGGTCTTTCCTTCGCGGATGTGCCGCTCCACATTCTCCACCATCACGATGGCATCATCCACCACCAGCCCGACGGCCAACACGATCGCGAGGATCGTGAGCAGGTTCAGAGAGAATCCGAATATGACCATGCAGATACAGGCCCCCACCAGCGACACGGGCATGGCGATCAGCGGCACAAGCACCGTGCGGAACGACCCCATGAACAGGAACACCACCAGACCCACGATGCCAATGGTCTCCATCAGCGTCTTGGTGATTTCCTTGAGCGCATTCTGCATGTAATACGTGCCGTCATACGCCAGCTTCATCTCAATGCCCGCTGGCAGGGTCGGCGCAATGCCGCTCATTCGCGCCTTGAGCGCCGCAGCGACATCCAGTTCGTTGGCGCTGGGAAGTGGCCACACCGACAGATACATCGCAGGCACGCCATTGAATCCTGCCTGCCCGGTTGGCTCTTCGCTTCCCAGTTCCACGTCCGCCACATCACTCAGGCGCGTGACCGTGCCGTTTCGCTCGCGCACGATCAATCGCTTGAACTCCGCCGCGGTGCGCAGATCAGTGTTCGTCAGAAGGTCAACCTGGACGTCCTGCCCCTTGCTGCGACCGACGGCGGCAAGGAAGTTGTTCCTTCCCAGTGCATCCCACACCTCTTGAGGGGTGATATCCAGCGCATCCATCCGCGCCGCATCCAGCCACACGCGCATCGCGTAATCTCGCGGCCCTTCCACGCCGACGCGCTGCACACCGGGAATCGTCTGCAGTTCTGGCTGAACTTCGCGAACGAGATAGTCGTTCAATTGCGGCAATGTCAGCGACTTGCTGGTGAAACTCAGGTAAAACGTCGCATAGGGCTTATCCGTTCGCTGGATATCAATGACCGGTGATTCCGCCTCGGATGGCAGTTCGCTCCGCACCTGGTTCAATCGTGCGGAAATCTCCGCCAGCGCGGCATTGCTCGGATGGTTCAGTCGCAGCCGAACCGTGATCATCGACATGCCGGCGGTCGAATTGCTCTCGATGTAGTCGATGCCGTCGATCGCCGACACCGCCTTCTCAATTGGCGTGGTGATGAACCCGCGCACCGTCTCGGCGCTGGCGCCGATGTAGGCCGTATTGATGACAATCGAGCTGGATTCCAAACGCGGATACTGCCGCACCGGAAGGCCGCTGATGGCTCGCCAACCCACCGCCAGAATGATCAGGTTCACCACAATCGCCAGCACCGGCTTGCGGATGAAAATGTCCGTAAAACTCTTTGACAACATGCGTGCTCTCGCTGCTTCCTGCGTGTCGCTCGTTCAGTACAACCGAACCGTCAATTCACTCAACTTCCGTTCACTTTTTCTCTGCCGATGAGGTCTTGGTTTCCGCGCCAGACTCGGACCCGCCTCCCCCACCACCTCCACCCGGTGCACCGGGAGGAGCATTTTCAGGCATTTTGTTGGGGTCACCCTTCATCACCAAGACGCCCTCGCGCAGTTTGAAACTGCCGACCGCCGCGATTTCATCCCCCGGCTTCAAGCCGGAGAGGACGATGGTTTCCTTCCCCACCGCCGGGCCGAGAGTGATGAACTGCTGGTGCGCACGTACTTTCTGTGGGTCTTTTTCATCGGGACGAATCACAAAGACGTGATCGCCGAAGGAGGACCGCCGCACTGCCGTGGTGGGAACCACAGTGAAATCCTGCAGAGGATCCACCGCCACATTCACATCCACGAACATTCCGGGACGCAGACGCTGATCTGGATTCGGCACCACGGAACGGATGCGCACATTGCGTGTGTTCACATCCGCAGTGGCGTCAATCGCCACAACCTCAATCCGCAAGGGATCCTTGCTGACAGCAGGAGCAGACGCCATCACCACATCACCTGGCTTCACCCGATCGGCCTGATCCTGCGGCAGGGCAAAATCCAGATAAATCCGATCCGACACCATCTGCAGGCCAACAACGTTGGTTCCTTCCATCAGGTACTGACCTGGGTGCACGGAACGCAACCCGGCGGTCGCCTTGAACGGCGCCTTGATCGTCTTCTTGGCGATCATCGTGCGAATCTGCATCACTCGCGCCTTGGCCTGATTGCGTTCGGCGATGGAACGATCCATGGTTGCACGCTGCGCATCAAGCGACGCT
This sequence comes from uncultured Phycisphaeraceae bacterium, assembly GCA_964441555.1. Lineage (GTDB taxonomy): Bacteria > Planctomycetota > Phycisphaerae > Phycisphaerales > UBA1924 > F1-120-MAGs238. The sequence goes on from CAYTYD010000093.1 coordinate 3,485, forward strand.
CGCGCCTGGTCGATATCGGCTTCCGTCGATGCTTTCAATGCCAAGGCTTCGGTGATGCGCTTCAGATTCGCCTCGGCAAACCTGATGTTCGCCTCCACCACGCGAATTCCCGCCTCGGCGGCTACAACCGTCGCTTCAGCGGCTTCCAGTTCTGCCTGCTCAGTCGACGAATCCAGCACCAGCAGAACCTGCCCCGCTTCCACAATCTGGCCAGAGGTGAAATTCACTTCTTTCACCAGACCCGCGACCTCATTGGCGACCATGACCGATTGCATCGCGATCACCGTGCCGGAGAGATCCGCACTCTGGCGCCACTTGGCGGTTGAGGCCTGCACGACCTGCACGGTTTCAAACGGTTCAAATGCATGCGCCTGCGATGCGCCCGCACTCCTGTTTTTCCAATACCTCAGCCCGCCAGCCACACCTGCGAGCGTTCCCAGAATCACCACACCTGCCACAATCGTCTTCTTATCCATGCTGCACACTCTTCCTTCTCAAACCGCTTTCAACTTCTCTTTGCTTTTCAACTGACTTGGCTGCTGCCATTCGACGTTGCACCCAGCGCATGTGCTGCACTGCCCGACCCTTCGGATCCTGAATCACGATGCTCCACTTCACCGTGCACCGTTGCCGCTTCCACACACCACGCCAGCATCGAACGCACTCGCTCGATTCGCTCTGGTGTCACATCCTGCAAGCCGAACATCCACTCGAACCTCAGGCCGTGCATCGCCAGAATCACCATCTCTGCAACCGGCGTCGCCACTCCGTCGCTCTTGAGTTTTTCAAACAGACTTTCAAGCGAATGACGCAGCGGCTGAATCAGCGCTGGGTTCTGAGAGAGTGCCGCCATCAGCACCACGCTCGATCGACGCTCCGCTTCTGACCACGCCTCAGGTGAACCCATGCAGCAGGCCAGCAGCGCCTTGATCGTCCGTCCTGGGCCTGGAGGCAGCGCCGCGATCGCCTGCGTGTGCTCTTCCTCCCAGCTTTCGACACACCGTTCGACCAGCGCTTCAACCAATTTGTCTTTGCTCGGGTAGTGATACAGCAGACCACCCTTTGAGACACCCGCTCTGGTCGCTACCGCTTCCAACGTGAGCGAGGTGATCCCCTGCTCCAAAATCACCGACTCCGTGGCGTCCAACACGACGTCCCGACACGACCGCGCACATGATGCCAAGGATTCACCCATAGCGGACTGTACCGACCAGACGGATTGAGTCAAACGGCTGTTACATTCAGTATTTGTTCAGTATATAGGTGTCGTGTGGGTAGTCAAACCCCAAACCGCGCACTTACACTCGACCCTTCGTAGATGCCTGGCACAGCCACCGAGTGACACCCGTTCACTCCGTTTCTGCGCAACACACTTTGTCACTGAGGTTTACGACCATGTCTTTCGCCAATCTGCTCAAGGGCAACGTTGCAATAGGCCAATCCGGCGGCCCAACCGCCGTGATCAATCAATCCCTCGTCGGTGTCGTCGAGGGCGTCCGCCAGGGTTTGCATGCCGCTGGCGTGGTCGATCGAGTGCTGGGTATGAAAAACGGAGTCCGGGGTCTGACCAAGGGCGAATTTCACGATCTCACCGACATGCACCAGGATCGCCTCGACCGCCTTGGCATGACCCCCTCGGCTGGCTTGGGCAGCACGCGTGATAAGCCCGATTTCGCGTATTGCGAGCGGATCGTGCAGGCATGCCGCACCCACAACATCCGTTACTTTTTTTATATCGGTGGCAACGACAGCTCCGACACCTGCCGCATCGTCAACGAAATGGCCAATTCCAGCGGCCATGAGATGCGCTGCTTCCACGTTCCCAAGACCGTCGACAACGACCTGATGGAAAACGATCACACGCCCGGGTTTCCCAGCGCCGCCCGCTTTGTCGCCATGGCCTGCATGGCCGATTTCATGGACAACATCTCTCTTCCCGGTATCAAGATCAATGTCGTCATGGGACGCCACGCCGGTTTCCTCACCGCCGCGTCGGCCTTGGCGCGCCGGCACGATCGCTTCACCTCTGTCGAAGGTGAATCCACCGATGGCCCGCAACTCATCTATCTCCCTGAAGTTGCCTTCGACACGGATCGCTTCGTCGCCGATGTCGAAGCCATTTACGCGAAAAAGGGCCGTTGCCACATCGCCGTGAGCGAGGGCATCAGCGACAAGGACCACAACCCGATCGCCGCCAAGCTCATCAAGGGTGGCCAAGTCGATGCCCACGGCAATGTGCAACTTTCCGGCTCTGGCGCGCTCGGCGATCTTCTCTCTGATCTTCTCAAGGAAAAGCTCACCCCAGCCGGAGGCAAGCCGCCGCGCGTTCGAGCGGACACCTTTGGCTATGTTCAGCGTTGCTGGCCCGATCCTTCTCCCGTCGACAGCGTCGAAGCCCGGCGCAGTGGCCGCTTTGCGGCGCGGCTCGCACTCTCTGGTGAGCGCGATGGATCAGTCGCCATCGTCCGCCAATCCAGTGGCAGCAACGGCATGCCCTATCTCAGCACCTACCGCCGCGTGGAGCTCTCGGCGATTGCCGCCAAAACCCGTCACATGCCCCCGGAATTCATCAAGGGGCACAACAACGTGTCGCAGGCTTTCATCGATTACTGCCTCCCCCTCGTCGGCGAGCTCCCCGGTTTCGAACGCCTCTGATCAGTCCCAAATCCGCCCCATAACCCCTGTGTCACTCCCGATATCTCGTGCAAAGCCCGGGAATTTGGGCCGCGCCGCAACGCACGCGATCACGTGCTCCTTCACACTTGACACACCCTGTATCCACCTGCGACACTATCCGCACTCATGGATGATCGGGGTGCACAGTCTTGGGGCCAATCCTCATCCGCGGCCCACGCCCACGTCAGCGTGCTCATCGAGCGTGCTGTCGCCGGGGAGTCGCGCGCCAGCGAAGAACTTCTGCCCTTGGTCTATCAAGAGCTGCGCGCCATGGCCGCCGCACAGATGCAGCACCAGCCCGTAGGCCACACACTGCAACCCACTGCACTAGTACATGAGGCCTACCTCAAACTCATCGGCAGCGATGCCACTTGGCGCGGCCGGCGCGAGTTTTTCGCCGCTGCGGCCAAGGCCATGCGCCACATCCTCATTGATCGCGCCCGCCGCGTGCAGGCCCAGAAACATGGTGGCGGACTCAAGGCGTCACCACTGGATGAAAACGCAATTGCCATCGACCCGACAGAAACCTCCGCCGGACACCTGCTTCTACTCGACCACGCCTTGCAGCAACTCGAAACCCGAGATCCGCGGCAGGTGCAGATCGTCATGCTTCGCTATTTCGCCGGGCTCAGCATCGAAGAAACCGCCGCCGCTCTCGATCTTTCCCCCGCGACCATCAAGGCCGAGTGGGCCCACGCTCGCGCCTGGCTCCGCCGCCACATCGAACTCGCCACCAGCGCTGATTCCACCGGAGCCAGCCGGTGACCGATCTTCACCCTCACGCGCAGCCTTCCCCGCCATCCCCGGGCAGTCACACATACTCACTTCATCAGCGTGCCAAAGCGGTCTTCCTGCAAGTGTTTGACCTCTCCGTCGATGTGCGTCCCGCAGCCATCGACACACTCTGCGGCACCGATCTCACACTTCGCGCCGAAGTCCTCTCCCTGCTGTACGCCGCGGGTGATGAAGCGGCTCCACTCCTGGATGATTCGGATTCCGCGTTGCAAGCCGCGCGCCGTCTCAATGCCCTTCTTCCCGATTCGCACGCTGGCTTTGCACCCGGCACTACATTGGGCAAATACACGATCCAGAAGCTGATCGGCGAAGGCGGTATGGGCATGGTGTATGCCGCCACGCAAGAATCGCCGCAGCGCTCCGTCGCCCTCAAGGTCATTCGTCCCGGCATGCTCACCGAAGGTGCGGCCCGCCGCTTCCGTCACGAGGCGTCTCTTCTCGCTCGGCTTCAACACCCCGGAATCGCAGCTATCTACGACGCCGGACGCGAACCACCCGGCCCCGGCGGCACACCGTTTCTGGCCATGGAGCTCATCCACGGCGCACCGCTGCATGAACACGTTCGCTCCACTTCTCCTTCACGCGCGGATCGCCTGACGCTCTTTCTCTCTATCTGTGACGCAGTTGCCCACGCCCATCAGCGCGGCATCATTCATCAGGATCTCAAACCCGCCAATATTCTCGTCGAACCCTCAGGCCGCGTTCGTGTCATGGATTTTGGCATCGCACGCCTCATTGCACACGACCCCCTTTCCACACTTCATGCCACAGACGCCTCCTCAATCGCAGGCACACTTGCCTATATGAGTCCAGAACAGGCCGCAGGCGACACTGCGCAGATCGATACGCGCACTGATGTTTACGCCCTGGGTGTCATCCTGTACGAACTTCTGAGCGGTCAGCGCCCCATCATCCTTGATCGTCTTTCCCTCGCGCAATCGCTTGATCACATTCGCACTGCCGAGCCCGCGCAGCTTGCCTCTCATGATCGCTCTCTAGTGGGCGATCTGGATGTCATCTGCCATCGCGCTCTGAGCAAAGAACCGGCACGTCGCTACCCCTCTGTCGAAGCTCTAGCCGCCGACATCCGTCGCCACCTTGAAGATCTTCCCATTCTCGCCCGCGCCGATTCGTGGGGATACGTCGCCAGCCGCTTTTTGCGTCGTCACCGCTTCGCCGCTGCTGTCGCAATCTCCGGATTGCTCGGCATCATCGCCTTTGCTGGCTACGCCAAGGTGCAGGAACGTCGCCAAACCCTCGCCACCGCCCGCGCCGAAGCGGCAACGTTGAAGGCAACGCAAGAAGAAGCCCGAGCTGAACTCTCCGCCACGCAGCTCGCTTCTGAGCTTCGCCGCTCGCGTATCGAGCGTGCCCGACTCCTGGCTCAGAATGGCAATCTCACCGCCGCTGAAGAGCTCCTCTGGCGCTATCACCTGGAGTCACCCCAGGCCAGCGACACGCAGTGGGCTCTTCGCGAGCTTTACACCCGCTTCCGATCACTCCGCGCCTATGGCGGACACGATGTCGTGATGTCCGCCATCGCGCTGCACCCCGATGGCACCACCATCGCCGCTCCAGGAACCGCCAACTCCATCCTCCTCACCGATGGTCTCAGTGGCTCTACACGTCAAGTTCTCCCCTTTGAAGCCCGTCGCGCGACCGAGCTTGAGTTCTTCAATTCCGGCCAATCCCTACTTGC
>CAYTYD010000093.1:8664-11512 GCA_964441555.1 uncultured Phycisphaeraceae bacterium
CTTGCCACTCTCAGCGACGGCACACTCATTCGCTGGGATGCAGACACCAGCGGCCAGTTCAATCAAGTCTGGCTCGTCAAACCCCTGAATCTCGGCGCTGATCTCTGCATCCTTCCAGAACGCAACCTCGTTCTCGCTGCTGGCGGCGTAGGCCCCATACTCGCTCTTGATCTTTCCAGCGGTACGACTTCCACCACGATTCCCCTTTCCTCATCCCGCGCTCGTTGCCACACTCTTGCGGTCAATGGCTCGCGCGATCTTCTCGCCGTTGGGTGCGATGGCTCATCCTCATTTCTTGCCCCACTCACTCCCCTTCTCTCTGCCGATCCCAATGTGCGCAAACCCCTCGGCAACTCGCGTGCGTCTCTCATGAGTGTCGCCTTCACACCTGATGATTCGCAACTCTGGACCGGCGATAATGATGGCACTATCCGCCGCTGGAGCCCGGCAACCGGCGCTCTCCTTGGTGAAATTTCGCTCAAGGCCGGGCCCGTCCGCCACATCGAATTCTCCTCCGCGCAAGCCCTCATCACCAGCGCCTGGCGTTCCGATCTCTTCGATATCGAAACCCTCCAACCGGTCCCCACATTTGATGGCTCATTCACTCGCGGCTTTGATGCGCTCTTTGCACCTGCGCTTCGCGGCTATCTCGCCGCGGCAGCTGACGGTGCAGTTCGCCTCTGGTCACTCCCTGAATCCGCGCCTGCCATCGCGCACCCCATCGCCTCTCTCGATGATCTCGAAACTACGTTGCAATCTCCGCATCTGGCTACTGGCGGAAACGGCCTCATGGCTCGCGCCCTTCCGGACGGCTCTGCCTCTGTCGAATATCAATCCAAACTCTGGCTCACCATCCCCCGCGAAAAGGCACAATTCGTTTCCCTCTCCACTGATGGCACCACCGCCGCCTTTATTGATAAAGAATTGACTGTCGCCATCTATCGCTACCCCGATACCGCTCCCTTTCGCACCGTCACACTCTCCACGAATCCAGACACCATCGCCGTCTCACCGCACACGCTCATCGCCGCTGGCCCACGTGGGAGTTACTCCTTCCACGACCTCTCCGCCCCCGACAACACTCCACCCGTCACAAGCGCCAATCTCCCCACCCAATGTCTGGATGTCACCATCTCTCGCGATGGTCGATGGGCCATCAGCACCCAGCGCCAGTTCCGCGTCTCACTCTGGAACGCCCACACCGGCCGGCGCCTCCTTGATCTTCGCCCGGAAAACATCATCTGGCATGTCGCCTTCTCACCAGATGGCTCGCGCATCGCCGCTGGCACATTCAGTGGTGATGTCGAAATCTACGACACCTCCACCCTCACGCGCATCTGGTCCGCACAGGCACACTCGCGCATGGTCTCCTCGATCGCCTTCTCCTCCGATGGCCGCGACCTGATCAGCACCAGCATCGACGGCGCGGTCAAAATCTGGAATGCCCAAGATGGTCAGCCCCTTGCCACACTCCGTGATCCTTCCGATGCCCCGGGGATGGCGATTCGCTCCGCCGCATATTCCGAGAGCGATGCCACCCTGCACCTCATCATGAATTCCCTTGATGTCATCACCATGCCACTGCGCGCAGCTGACGACACCATTCTCGCCCATCGTGCTCACATGACCGCACGCATTGCCGCACTCGATGCCCGCCCTCTCTCACCCCCCACCGCTCAACCAACAACTCAACCCACTTCACCACCAACACCCCAACCAGCTTCTCCAGCCGTGCCAGCTGGCGAATCACACGCTGCGCCCCGCCAATCCGATGGCACCTCAGCCCGCTCGCTTCCATCCACCGTGCCACCAGTCCTGCGTTGATTCAACGCTCTGCAAAGAACCCCGCCGCTGCATCGATGTACAGATTCTCCAACACCTCCCGCGGCAACGCAAACCCCCTCAACACCGGCGCCGACATCGCATCAAACTTCGCCGGCTCCACCATTTTCAGATCCTCATCCGCGATCGGGGATTCCTGATCACTGGTGGTTTCATACATCGTCCGCAACGCGTAATAGCGGCTCGCGTACAGATCAAACGCTTGCTCCGGGCTGCTCGCCTGATCGCTCTTGATCGATTCCGGCATGCCTTTCTTTGCCGTCACATGATCATCCAGCGTCACGATATCTGAACCAAATAAAATCCGCCCCTTGTGCCGCTGGAGAAATTCCAGAAACTCCGATCGCGAGTGCTTGGAAAGTTCCCGCACCATCCACTTCGTCGCAGAGAGGTCTAGGTGCAGATTTTCATGCCGTGCGAGAAGCCCGGTCAGAAACTCCAGATCCTCCGGCCATCCTCCGCAGTGCGCTGCGATCCACTTCACCTTGAAGCGTTCCAGCATCCGCTCCAACGCCTCATACTCGCCGCGCTTGGTTCCAAACCGCTTGGCGTCATTCCATTTCACCCGATACCACGTATCCGGGTCGGCAATGTGCACCATGATCTTCATGCCCAGCGACACCGCCAGTTCACACTGCCTCACTCGCCATTCGCTATCAATCGCCCACACATCCCGCTCTCCATCCGGCACGATCTCGCGCACCCGCGGCGATGACCAGATCTTCATCACGCTCGCCTGGTACCGCGTGTGATACTCCTCAATCGCTTCCAAATACCCCGCCCGAAAAGCGTGCCCCTTGTCCGGATGCGAAAACGTCGGTATGCACATGAAACGCACCCGATCCCCCATCACTTCGCGCACCTCTTCACACAGGTGCAGCTGCGTCATGCTGTACGTCACACCCACCCCAAACAACTCCTGCACCTCGCGATAAACCGTCGATGCCATTTTCCCATGAATGTGGGCATGAGCATCGATGATCGGTCTGCCGAATCGCGCAAACCC
>CAYTYD010000094.1:0-11441 GCA_964441555.1 uncultured Phycisphaeraceae bacterium
CAACGACACGGCCCGCGGCGTGTGCCACGGGCCGTATCAACCCCAGGAAAGATCGTGATGCGCTCCACGGCGTGAAACAGGGGAGCGCGAGTTGATTCAGTTATGAACCGGTTGGGCGCATCGGCGTTGCCCGTCCGAAGGCGCTGTTGGCGCGGGACTGGGCAGGAGCCGCGGCGGGCTGGCCGGGACGGGCCGGGCTCGAGGGAATCGGCTGTGCGACCGGCGCGATGGAGGGTTCTGGGCTCTGCCGACGCGTGCGCAATTCATCGATATTGCGCTCGAGTTTCCCCAGAATGTTCTTGACCTGATCGAATGACTTCTCGGACGGACGCATGAACAACCTCCGGCGTTAGCCGCGAGGAATATCGACGACGCGCAAGAAGAACTTGGCGTGGCGGGGGTTTGAATCGCGATCTTTCCGGAATCAATACCGGCTGTGCCGCCTAGGCAAGGGTTTGGCTGTGTGGGAAGTGGATTGGGTGATTATTGAGGAGGTTTTTGTGCTGGAGCCGCAGGTTCTTCGACCGGGGGGAGGCCATCCCACTTGACGAAGTCGGCGACATCGGCATCCGTGGGGACGGAAGAATCCCACGCGGACTGATAGAGAGCTGCGAGAAACGCAGAGGCGTCGGTCATGCGTTCGATGACGAGGCGGTAGCCGTTGACGCCTTCGAGTTCTCCGGCTTTTTGCATGCGGTAGAGCTCCGGCACGAATTCGTGCGAGCGATGTATATAGAGGAGGACATCCTGCCAGGGGTCCTTGGCGTTCAATTCCACGGGTGGGGGGACGTTGTCTTTGAGCTGATCAAAGCCGATCTTGTGAAAGTTGATCAAGCCGCCATCGATGTAGGAGTGGAACTTGCGATCGGTGGTGTACCCCTCGGGATTCTCGCCGGTCCAGCCGTTGAAGTGCTTGGTGGTGTGCAGGGGTTGGGCGGCATCCCCCACAAAGTGGGACAGCAAACCCATCTGGACGATGATCTGTGATCTGGTCAGATCGATCTGATCCTGGCGGCGGGGCTCATTGAGGGCCTCGAGAATGCGCAGGGTCTGGAACATGCAGCGCAACTTGGCGTAATTCTCGACGATGGCATGCGGGAGAAATCCGGGATACTCGAGCGTCTTGGCGACATCGGCAAGAGGGTTGACGGGGCGGCCTTCGAACTTGTCTCCGGCGGCGATGCGTCCCTTAACGAGCTGGCCGACGTATTCATTGCGCAATGGAGAGATCGATTGCAGGTCAAGGCCGTAGGGAGTGAGATCTTCGATATCGAGGTAGTGGTCAACATCGTTGACGTGCTTGAGTGAAGCCATTTTCATGGAGCGGTAGCGATCGGGGACGGTGGCGCCGTCGGCGATCTGGTTACGAATGTTGCCTTCGCGAAGGAAGCGGGGGAGGTCATTGGTCTGGGTGAAGCGTTCCAGGGCGATCGTGGTGATGAGGCGATGGCCGACAGCATCCCACGCGAGCGCGGGTGATGCGAGCGAGGCGATGAAGAGTGAGCCCGCGGCGATCGCCAGGGCGAGGGGGCGAGTGAGGATGGAGCGAAGTGAGTGAACCATGTGGCGAGGGTATGGAGTGGAGGAGTTGAAATCCGCAGCGGGTGAAGTGGTTCGCGGTCCGCACAGAGTGCACGTGGAGTGGTCGATCGGCACGCGAGAATACCATTCGCCGTGGGCCAGTACACCTGCAGATATTGCGGCTACGACGTTGCCGGATTGCTCAATTCCGGCGAGAGTGGCACGTGTCCGGAGTGCGGGCACGGCTTTGCGCCCTTGCATGTTCGAGAAGTGCGACTTTTAGCTCTGCGATGGAAAGTCCCGTTGTACGTTGGCCTGGGTTCGATGATGATCGCTCTGGGCTTGATCATGCTCCTTGCGGCCGGCAAGAATGCAGAGTGGGCTTTCTTCAATCTGATCTTGAGCGTATTGGCAGGCATGACCAACTGGATAGCCACAGCAAATGCGTGGATGCAATCTGATCGCCGCGGCATGATTCTGAATCAATTCCGGACTTGTCTGATCGCGTGGTCGGTGGGTCTGGCAGCGGGTGTCGCCACGATCGCAATGATCGTCGTGATCATGCTGGCCACGATGGGCATGGGGTTGTAACCAGCGTCGTCACGTAGACTGCGATTGTGGATGATGGCTCGAAGGTGATCACTTCATCACACGTATTGATACGTCACGCTGGCATCGACTTCGGGGTGAAGTGAGGCCTTGACGGGGCAGCCGTTGCCGACGGCTTCGAGCCGCGGGCGCATGTCGGGAGCGACGGTAGCGGGGACGCGGACAATGACGGGGACGCGGCCGATGCGGCGGGGAGTCGCACTCATGTGCTTTTCCACGCTGGCGGTGATGCCAGTGAGATCGACACCGTTGCGTTCGGCCCACATGCACATGGTGGTGACAATGCACGAGGCCAGGCCAGCAGCGACCAGATCCGTGGGGCTGAATGCAGAAGCGTCGCCACCGATATCGCGCGGGGCATCGGTGCGGAGCGTGGCCCCTTCGGGGTGCTTGAGGTCGCACTTTTTGTTGCCGGCGTAGGAGACGGTGATGTTGACCATTACAAAATTCCAAATACCAAATGTCCAAATTGCCACATTCCGAACCAAGCACCGATCAGCGGCGGTAAGCAGATGCGACCTTGGTGACGGCGGCGACGATGTTGGAGAGGTGAGTTTCGGAGAGGTCGTGGTGCATGGGGAGGGCGAGGACCTGCTGAGCGAGCGAGAAGGCGACGGGAGTGTCGTTCTTATCGAAGCGTGACAGGGCGGGCTGCTGGGGGAGAGAGCGGGGATAGTGCACGGCGGAGGGGACGCCCTCGGCCATCAAGGCCTTGGCGAATTGATCGCGGCTGACGGTGAAGCGGGCGGGGTCGATCTTGATGACGTACAGGTGATAGACGCCCTTGGTGCCGGGAGTCTGCTCGAAGGGGGTGATGCCGGGAACATCACGGAACGCGGCATCGAGACGGACCGCGTTCTTTTGGCGCTGCGCGGTCTGCGCCTCCAAGCGATCGAGCTTGGAGCAGCCGATCGCGCCGGTGATGTCGTTCATGCGGTAGTTGTACCCGACGCTTTCGTGGAGGTACTTGTCGGTCTCGCCGTGGGAACGCAGCAGTTTGATACTGCGAGCGAGGGCATCATCGTTGCAGGAGATGAGGCCGCCTTCGCCGGTGCCGAGATTCTTGGTGGCGTAGAAGGAGTAGGTGACGGCATCACCGAATGCGCCGATGGGCTTGTCTTTGGACTGGGCGAGGTGGGATTGTGCCGCGTCGTACACGACCTTGAGGTTGTGGGCCTTGGCGAGAGATTGGATGCCGTCGATGTCGACGACCTGGCCATAAAGGTGCGTTGCGGCGATGCCTTTGGTCTTCTTGGTGATTTTCTTGGCGGCATCGGCGACATCGAACTGGGCGGTGCCGGGAATGGCATCGACGAAGACGGGGATGCAGCCGCGGGCGACGACCATGGAGACGGTGGCGATGTAGGACCACGCAGGGACGAGGATCTCATCGCCGGGGGCGAAGAGGGGTTCGTAGGCGAGTTGCAGGGCGCAGGTGCCGTTGGCGCAGGTCATGGCGTGCTTGGCACCGGTCATCGCACCGAAGCGGCGTTCGAGTTCATCGCACTTGGTGGCGGCGCGGAGCATGCCACTGTGGAGGACGCGGACGGCGGCGCCAATGTCGGCATCGGAAAGGCCGGTGGACATGAAGGGGATGGTGGTCTTGGAGATGGGAGCGCCGCCATCGAGGGCGAGCCGCTCATCGGCTGCGGGGGCGGGGACGGAGATGGGAGCGGCGATGGTGGCAGTGGCCAAGGTTCGAACCTCCATGTATGAGAGGGTGATTCTAGAAGTGCGGAGGAGTGCAAAGTTGAACGTTGAAAGTCAAATGCGGCAATTCGATTGGATTGTGTTTGGGTGAAGTGGAGTGGCGATCCAAGCAACAGGGTGGGGGAGGTGTTCGTATAGTCACCTTGCATGAAGTGCATTTCACGAGCAGTAGCAGTGTGCGGCGTTGCCGCGGTTGTGGGTTTTTCGGCACCGAGCCAGGGAAACACGGCGGTGTTGTTATCCGGCCCTGGGGGTGTGGAATCGACGCCCGGCGACGGTGTACAACAGATGATGAAGGCCGTCGATTTGTTTGGCGGGCACAAGACGTTTACGCGTCCGAACCGTGATGCCCAGATGGGTTTCAGCGTGCCGCAACGCGTGCTGGACGTGATCGGCAAGAGCGGCATGCGGGTGAAGAAGGACGATCTGATCGTGCGTGGTGATGATGTGGAAGCCGCGGCGGTCTTGAAATTGCAGGAAGTGCGAGCCAGGAGCAAGGCGACGGTGGACAAGGCCAAGGCGAGTTTGGACCTGACCAAACTTGAGTACGACAAGACGCAACAGGCCAGCAGTGGTGGCGGCGCGAATCCGCAGGAGCTGGACCGGGCGCGGTTGAGCTTTGAAGCGGCGACGGCGGACCATGCCGCGGCGGTGGTGCAGCAGGAGCAGGAAGAATTGAGCGTGGATCGCCTGAAGGCAAGCGTGGAGCGGTATCGCCTGCGTGCGCCGTTTGATGGGATCATCGATTTTGTGAAAGTTGATCCGGGACAGTCGACCACCGAAAACGAGAAGATTGTGCGAGTGGTGAACTTGAGCCCGATCTGGATTGATGTGCCCGCGCCGACGGATGAGACGATCCGGCTAGGGAGCAAGGTGGGGGACAAGGCGTGGGTGCTGGTGGAGATGTCTGGCGTGCCCAAGGTGCTGGAAGGAAAAGTGATTGAAGTGGCGCCGACGGGTGATGCAAGCAGCCGCACCAGACAGCTGCGGTTGGAGGTTGCCAACCCGGACAAGGCGGATGGGAGCCCTGGTGATGTGATCGCCGGTGAGCCCGCGTGGGTGCGTTTGAGCATGCCGACGGAGGCATTTTCCAAGCAGTTTGGCGGCATGGCGACCGTTGGAGGGGCGAGCAAGTGATTGATATGTCGAGTGTCAAGGCCACGGGGTGGCAGCGTGTGGTCGCGGAGCTGGCCGCGCCGGTCAGTGATGACCGGACGTTTCTGGCTCGTCTCTTGTCGATTCTGGGCAGGTGTCGAGTGCCAAGCAGGCGGTGCTGTTTGGATTGAGCGCGAAGCCGAATGATGCCGTGGAGGGTGGAGCGGCTGGCTCGGCGCCTTCGACGATCATCGAGCATCGTGCCGCGATGATCTGGGTGGCTGGTGGCGCGACGACGCCCGGCGGCCTGGACACGCAGGTGAATGACGAATCGAGCGTTGAGTTCCTCAGCGAAGTCAAGGGCGCAGCCCGAAACGTGACGGCGTCGCGGGCTTTGGGGGTTTTCGGGATCGAAAAGTCCGACCTGATGTACGCCGAGCAGCAGGGGACGGTGGTCGCGATTCCGATTATGGGTGGCGCGCCCGGAGAGGCCGGTGCCGGCGAGGTCCGCGCGGTGATCACGCTGCTGCTGGAGGCACGCTCTCGTCAGGCGCTGCAGACGACGCTGGCGCTGATCGAAGTTCTCGCTGGTTATTGCTTCCTGCACAGTGCGAATCAGAATCTCCGCCGCACCCGTCAGGCGAGCGCATCGCTGGACCTGGCTGCACGATTGATCGCGGCCATCAACGGCGCGAGCAACTACAAGGGCGCCAAGCTGCAGTTTGTGAATGACCTTTCGCGGCATGTGAAGGCCGAGCGGGTGTCGCTGGGCTGGGTCTTGGGTGGGGCCAAGCCACGGGGCAAGGTCTACTGCCGCGTGGTGGCGATGAGTGATACTGAGAATGTCGATCGCCGAATGGTCGCCGTGCAGAAGATTGAAGCGGCGATGGATGAGTGCATGGATCAGGGGCAGCCGGTGCTGTATCCCCTGCCTGCGCCGCAGGGTGATGAGGCGGATTTCCTGCTGAATCAGGCGATTGTGCATGCGCATCGGGAACTGGCGTCGCGGGATGCGCGATTAAAGATCGCCTCGCTGCCAATGCGCGTCAACGAGCGCATCGTGGGTGTGCTGACGATTGAGACGGTGCAGGATGAACCGTTGTCGATTCAAACGCTGGAACTTTTGCAGGCGACGATGGATCTGACCGCGCCGGTGCTCGAAATCCGTCGCAGTGACGACATGCCACTGGCTGCCCGCGCTGCGGATTCGCTGGCAAAATTGGGTGAATGGGCCGTCGGGCCCAAGCACACCGTGTGGAAGATCGCGGGAATCGCTGCGTCTATCGCACTGTTGCTCGCTGCCGTCATCCCGCTGCCTTATCGCGTCGGTGCGGAAATGGAATTGCAACCACGCAATCCTCGTACCATCTCCGCACCCTTTGAGGGAATCATCAAAACTCTCCCGGAAGGAAGTAAGCCCGGCGAACGAGTCAGTATCGGTCAGACACTCGTGGAGATGGATACCACCGAGATGCAGTTGCAGCGTCTCGATGCCCTCGCGCAGATCACGCAGGCTGAGAAGCAGGCGGATGAGGCGCGGCGCAAGGGTGAGATGGCGCAGGCCCAGCAGTATCAGGCCCGGGCCGAGCAGAGCAAGGCACGCGTCGCGCTGTACGACAACCGCATGGAGCAGGCCAAGCTGGTGTCCCCGGTGAATGGCATCATCATCGCCGGCGATCTGCGTGACCGCGTGGGCGCGAGCGTGCCGACCGGACAGCAGCTCTATCAGATCGCCGATGTCACCGACATGCTGGTCATCGCCAAGGTCGACGACCGCGACATCTCGCTCATCGAGGTTGGGCAGACGGGCGAAGTGACGCCCAAGGCCGATCCTTCTCGCGAATTCAAGTTCACAGTCGAACGGATTGTGCCCCTCTCCGAGGCCAAGGAAGGCGTGAACACCTACGAAGTGCGCTGCAAGCTCGAGGCGGGCTCTCCGGGTCTGCGGCCTGGCATGCAGGGACAGGCGAAATTCAATGTCGGCAAAAAGTCGCTGCTGGCCATCGGCAGCCGACGCATTGTCGATCAATTGCGGCTCTGGCTGTGGTGGTAATCCTCGGTCGCGGGCCCTGTGACCGGTGCCGAATAAGTAAACGGCGAGTCGAAATGAACGGCAGGACATCAACGCCAAAAAGTGAACGCGGAGCAATGAGTAAGGCATGAGCGCAGAACGTCCAACATTCTCCCCATTCTGGCACCGCGTCAGAGCGATGAAGCCCAGATTGCGCCCACACGTGCAATCGACGCGGCAGTTCTACCGCGGGCAGCGTTGGCACGTGGTGCATGATCCGTCGAGCAACCAGTATTACCGGTTGAACCCGGTGGCCTATGAGTTCGTCGCGCTGCTGGACGGCAAACGCACCGTCGAAGAGTGCTGGACGCTGGTGCTGCAGAATCACGGCGATTCCGCGCCGACGCAGCACGAGGCGATCACGCTCGTGAGCCAGATGTACAGCAGCAACCTGCTGGCCGTCGATGATTCGCCCGAAGTCGATCAATTGCTCCGTCGCGGCACCGAACGCCGCAGCAAGATGATCAAGCAGCAGGCCATCGGCCTGATGTATTTCAAGCTGCGCCTCTTCAATCCTAATCACATCCTCGAGTGGATCGAGCCGATCATGCGCCCGGTGCTCAACCGCTGGGGCCTGATCGCCTGGACCGCCCTGGTGGTCTCGGCTCTGGTGGCGCTGATTCCACACTGGACTGAATTGAAAAACGGTGTGGACAACACCATCGCCAGCACCAATTGGGGATGGCTGGCCGCGGTTTTTGTGGTGACCAAGCTTTGGCACGAAACCGGACACGGCGTCTTGTGCAAGCGCTTCGGCGGCAATGTCCCCGAGTTCGGCGTGATGATGCTCGTGCTCTTCCCCTCGCCATTTGTGGATGCGTCCGCGTGCTGGGCGTTCCAGAGCAAATGGCACCGCATGGCAGTGGGCGCCGGCGGCATGCTGTTCGAACTCGCCCTCGCCGCAATCGCGGCGTTCGTATGGCTGAGCGTGCCCGATGGCCTCCTCAAGCAGATTGCCTACAACGCGATGTTCACGTGCAGCGTGAGCACGATCATGTTCAACGCCAATCCGCTCATGCGGTTTGACGGCTATTACATCCTCAGCGACCTTTTGGAAATGCCCAACCTGATGCAGCGCTCAACGCAGATGCTGAAGTTCTGGGCCCACAAGTTCCTCTACCGCCTCAAAGACATCAATCCTCCTGCGACCGAGCGCGATGAACTCGCGATTCTCACGATCTACGGCGTCGCCTCCACCATCTATCGCGTCTTCCTCTTCTTCTCGATCACCCTGTACATCATGGGCAAAATGTTCGCCATCGGGCTCTTCCTGGCGATCTGGTCTGCCGCCGCGTGGTTCATCCTCCCCACCGGATCGTTCATTCACTGGCTGGCGACCAGTCCGAAACTGGCCGATCACCGTTGGCGCGCAGTGGGTGTGTCGCTGGCCCTGATTGTGCTGACCGTGCTCCTGGTTGGCGTCATTCCCATGCCCGATCGCCGTCGCGGCGAGGGTGTGATCGAATCCGGCACCAAGTCCGGCGTGTATTCCTCCGTCGACGCCTTCGTCAAAGAGGTTCACAAGCGCCCCGGCGAGTTCGTCGCCAAGGGTGAGCCCATCGTGACGATGGAGAGTTCGCAGCTCGAGGCCCAGATCCGCCTGATTGATGGCTACCTCGCCGAGGCCACGGCGGTGGAGCGCGAAGCCACCGCAGGAAACCCCGCCGCGGCTCAGGTCGCACGTCAGCGTGTGGCCACCCTGCAGGAGCAGAAGCGATTCTTCCTTGAAAAGAAAGACAAGCTGGTGGTTCGCGCACCTCATGCCGGCGTGGTGACAGGTGCGGATCCGCAGAGCCAGTTGGGCGCGTTCCTGAAGGAAGGAAAGCCCATCTGCGAATTGATCGATATGTCCAAGCTTCGCGTCACCGCGCTGATGGATCAGACCGAGGCGCTCTGGCTCTATGAGCAGCCCCGCGAGGCCTATGACGTCGAGATGCGTCTGGTGTCAAATGTGGGCGACGTCATTGATGGCGGTGCTGTCCGCGTGATCGAGGCGGGAACCCGCCGTCTTGCCCACAACTCGCTCACCTTCGCCGGCGGCGGCAGCATCGAAGTCGAACATGTCCAGCAGCAGAATGGCGTCATGGCCAAAAGGCCGCAATTCCAGGTTGAGATCGATCCCAAGCGCGTCGCTGAGAATGCGCATGAGGTGTGGGCCGGCTTGCCGGGAGAGCGTGTGCGTCTGCGGTTTGCACTGCCTCCGCGGCCCTTGCTCGCCCAATGGGTCGATCGACTGCAGAAACTCGTGCAGGGTCGTGTCAACCTGTAACGACAAAGGAACAGATGTCGCAGGCGGTATCCAAATATCACGCGTTGTACGAATCGCTGCTGTCGCGGCGGTCCAAGCCCGTTCTGCCCACGGGGCTTGATCGCGTGTATGGCCGCCTCGCCATGAAATTGCGGAACCGCAAGGTCTCGCTGGAGTATCTTCGTGCCGAGGCAGAGGCCAGCGACCGCATTCACGCGACCGAAATCCGCGAGCTCAGCGAGCAGTCTCTCGCCGATCAGATCGCCACGGTGCGGGCCGCGTTTGTGCGTGGTCGTCAGGATCAAACCGCGCTCCGTCGCGCTCTCGCGCTCGTGCGCGAAGTCGCGCGACGCGAAACCGGTGAAGACCCCTACATCGTGCAGCAGATGGGGGCTCTCGCGCTCTTTCATGGCCGCATCATCGAGATGCTGACGGGCGAGGGAAAGACGCTGACCGGCTCGCTGGCAGCCCCGCTGATCGCCTGGCACCGCCGCTATCTGCACGTCTTCACGGTGAATGACTATCTGGCCAAGCGCGATGCCGAAAGCCGCGCCCGCATGTTCAAACGCTGCATGTGCGAAACCGGCTCCATCCAGCAGGAGCAGGAGCCCGGAGAGCGCTTCGGCATCTACGCACGCCACATCGTCTACGGCACACCAAAGCAGATCACTGCCGACTACCTCCGCGATCAGATTCGTCTCGGGCGCATGAGCACGGCATGGGCCGGGCGCACCATGATGGCCCAGATGTCGCACATGCCCGGTGAATCTGGCATGGGGCCGATGATTCCCGGCTTGAAAGCATGCATGGTCGATGAAGCGGATGCAGTGCTCATCGATGAAGGTGTCGTCCCACTCATCATCGCCCGCCCCCGTCGTGAAGACGACATGTCAAAGGTGTATGTCAAGGCCGCCGCCATCGCCATCAAGCTCGACGAAGGGCCGGATTTCGAAGTCGAGCATGTCAAACGTCGCGTGGAGTTGAAGCGTCGAGGATTGGAACGTCTCGACAACCTCTTTGAGCAGGTGCCGGATCCACTTTGGAAGGCCCGTCGCCGCGCAGAGGAATTGGTCCGTCAGGCCCTGGTCGCCCAGCACTGCTACATCCGCGGCAAGCAATACGAAGTCGTCGAAGACCGCATCGTCATCGTCGATGAATACACCGGCCGCTTCCTCCCAGATCGCTCGTGGGAGCATGGTCTGCATCAGGCGGTCGAGGCCAAGGAAGGCGCTCAGGTCACCGCTGATCGTGAGACGCTGGCACGCCTCAGTTTCCAGCGTTTCTATCGCACATATCCCTTCATGTGCGGCATGACGGGCACGGCGGCGGACGCGACCAAGGAAATGGAAGCCGTGTACGCGCGGCCGGTGACCAAGATTCCCACCCACAGGCCCGTGATTCGGGCGCAATGGCCCACGCGGGTCTTCCGCACCGCAAAAGGCAAATGGGATGCCATCATCGCCAGCATCGAAGAGATTCACGCCGCCGGCCGACCCGTGCTCGTGGGCACACGCAGCGTCGCGGCGAGCGAATTCCTCTCCGCGAAACTGAAGGAACGCAACCTCGAGCACTTCCTCCTCAATGCCCACCACGACAAAGACGAGGCGACACTTATCGCCCAGGCAGGCCGGACAGATCTAGCGACCGGCGCTGCCATCACCGTCGCGACCAACATGGCGGGTCGCGGCACAGACATCAAACCCGATGAGGATGCGATCAAGGCCGGCGGCCTTCACGTTCTCCTCACTGAGATGCACGGCGCCAAGCGCGTCGATCGACAGTTCATCGGCCGCGCCGGGCGACAGGGCGATCCCGGCTCGGCACAGATTTTCGTCTCGGTGGAAGACGAGTTGGTGGTGCGTCACGCTCCCCGCCTGCGCGCATGGCTCGAGCAATTCTCCAAACTCAAGGGTGGTGATCATGCCGCCCTGGAGCGCGCCGTCACACGCTCCGGCGGTTGGGATGAATTGGATGACACATGGTCGTCGCGAGCCGAGCGGATTTTCAAGTTGGCCCAATCGCGCAGCGAAGCGCACGATCGCCGCAGCCGCGAATCGGTGCTGCGTCAGGATGACTGGGTGGATAAGTACATGCCGGGAATGTGAGAGAATTGGTAACGCGACCGAATTCACCTCTTCCTGCCTTACCCCCTCGACACCTTGACACCTCGACACCTCTCAATCGCCT
>CAYTYD010000095.1:0-11313 GCA_964441555.1 uncultured Phycisphaeraceae bacterium
TCGATCGCGGCTCCCCTCTCCGCTTCTCTCCCGGCTCAACACCCTGATTCCCCGCCATCTGCTTCCCACGTGAGCGTTGACAACCACTACACCCCCGAACTCCTCGCCAGCGCCCTCAACTTCAATCTCTCTTCACGCTTCTTCAAAGCCCGACACGTCTCCGCGGCTCATCTCCTCCGCGCTGCCGCTGGCTCCTCCCCACAAAAACCGCCCACCTCCCCATCCTTCATCTCGCCCCCAATCAATCTCTTCTCTCTCACACCCTGACGCCTTGCCTCCATCGGATTTCTCAAATCCGAAATCTCAAATCTGCTTCTCTCTTGGCGCATGCCCTCCGATCGACCTCTGCGTCTCGGTGTCTCTGTGTTGAAATGTCTTTTTCCTCGTGCCCGATGCCCGATGCCCGATGCCCGATGCCCAATGCCCAATGCCTGATGCCCTGCCTTTCACCCTCAATATCGAATCCACTCCAGGCACAATCCATGCGCAGGCAACGTCGGCCCCGCAATTCTCCGATCACGTTCCGCCATCGCCCGTTCCATCTGGCCGATCGTCATTTTCCCTTTACCAATCTCAACCAGCGTGCCGCTGATGATCCGCACCATGTTGTACAAAAAACCCGTCCCCGCAACTTCAATCCGAATCTTCTGCCCCAGCGCCAATCCCGCCTGCTCTCCCAGCGCCTCTGGCAACTTGGCAAAGGCCTTGGGCCCCGGATTCTCTGTCGCTCCATCCAGCAGCACTTCACACCGCAGCACCGTCCGCACCGTGTTCTGCCGCCCATGGCCGGCGCTGGCAAATGCCGCGAAATCGTGCGTGCCCACCAGCATCGTCGCCGCCTGCTGCATCGCTGGCAGATCCAGCGCATCAAACACATGCAGCATCCGCTCGCGCTCAGCAAACGGCCGATCCCGCCCGGCGTACACCCGGTACACATACCCCTTGCTCTCGCAATCACCCACCGGATCAAAGTTGCTCCGCACCTGGCGGCAATCCACCACCTGCACGTCATACGGCAACTTGCCGTTGATCGCCCGCAGCAGCCGCTCACACCCGCGCTCTGCCGGCCACCCCACACCCTTCTCATGCAGCCCGGCATCATCCGTGGTTGTGAACGCCGCGACCTGTCCCCGCGCGTGCACGCCCGCATCGGTGCGGCTGGCACCAAACAACTCCACCGGCTCGCGCACCACCTCGCGCACCGCTCGCTGCACCACCGCCTGCACCGTCCGCAACTCAACCTTTCCCGGCTCCAAGGGCGGATGAATCTCTTCGCTCTGAATCTCCGTCGGGCCCAGCATGTGATGGGGCGGAATGTTGAGCGCGCCGCCATCCGCCTGCTTCAGTTGCGGCGTGTGCACCTGCCTCTGCCAGCCGCAGAAGTGGGTGCCGTCATAAGCGATGGTGAGCGCGTACCGGGGCATCAGGTGGGGACGGTATGGGTGCAGAAACTCGCTTGGTACGGCAGGAACAATGCAAGTCCTTCATGCGGAGCCCATCCCACACCGGCTCGATCTTCCATCCTTGCGACCGATCGGCAGGTGGCACTGACCATTCCAATTCATTCTGGCTTTGTGCCACTCGCCACGCGATACGCCGTTCACTTCTATGAAAGAGCTTGCCGCATCATGCCAGCTCATGAATTGGGACTAAGATGGACTTCTAATGAGAAAGATGAGTGTCCGTTCCATAAAGTCTGCTGACCCAGTGTTCAGAGATGCAGTTGAAGCCATCAAGTGGGCTTCGCCGAGAAATCAGGTGGCAATTCACGACTCTGAGAGTATTCGAGGATGCACTGTCGAGGTGGGAGAGTATTCCGACGAGAGCGCAGAACTTGTATTGCAACGTCGTGATGAATATGTGTACTTGTATATTCAAGCGAATGATTCAAGTGCGTCGTGGTCCTTAGAGCGGCACTCCAGATTTGCAGCGAAGCACAGACATGAGTGTGACAGAGATATCGCAAAAGAGTTGCATCTTCAGTGGTCTACGTTCGACTCTGTGTGGAATCGACATGTCGAACTTCACGAGTTGCTCGGCAAGACATTAGTTGGAGTGCGAGCCAGTAATCAGTACCTTTGGGTCTATCCAGAAAAGTGTCCTCCGCTGAGTTTTTCTGCAGTTGTTAATCTTACGTTGCAACTCCCGATGCTGTACTGGGAATGGGATGAGGCGGGTGGCACTGACCAATCCAATTCATATTGACAATGTGCCACGCGGCGCTGTCCGCAGCGGACGCTTCTACTACGACGGTGCGCGGCGGATTCACGAACGTGTGATCACGCGGGGTGAGTTCGCCAGCACACGATCCGTCGCCTCGACCACCTGTGCAATCCCGATCCGCGTGATCGCACACTCTTCCGGATGGTCATCCGCAACTAGGTGCTTGGGCAGATCCGGGTTCGCGACGATCACTTCGTGCGGCACATTCGGGGGCACCGGCGTCTGCGTCCAACGCACATCCGTCGGCCCATACAGCGCCACGCACGGAGTGCCAAATCCAAGCGCAAAATACCGAGGCCCAGTGTCATTGGTCACCATCACCGCCGCCTGCTTCACCAGCGATTTCAGTGAACCAATCGTCCCACCCAGTGCTGGCAGCGAAATGCAGTTCCCGCCCGCATCCGTCGCGATCTGCTCGCACAGCGGTGCCTCATTCGGTGATCCATTCACGAGCACCGTCAATCCATATCGCTCGCGCAGGTGGCGCGCCACTAGCACAAACCGTTCCGCGGGCCAGCGTTTGGCTTCGTTGTTTCCACCCGGATTCAAGATCGCATATGCCGATCCTGTTTCAACACCCGCTCGCTGCAGGATGTTCTGTGCCAGTTCATCTCCTTCCGCAGTGGTGCCCAGTTCGACATATTCAATCGTTGGTAGCGGCACCAGCGAGCGCGATGCGGTTCCCGGCTTGTCTCCCTTCACCACCTCCAGCAATCGAAAGGCAAGTGTGTGATACCAATCAACTGCAGCAATCGGTGCACGCTTGGATTGAATGCTCGCATCCGTCGGCTCATCGATGGGATCGGTGAGGAGGAGGCCGCGCATGTCACGATCAAAGCCGATGCGGCGAGGGATTCCCGCGACGCGGGCGGTGAGCGCGGTGGAGAAGGAGTTGGTGAAGAGGCAGGCGATGTCGTAGCGGCGGGGGCGGACCTTGGCGGCGGCGAATTTGGGGCCCATGACGCCGCTGGCGCGGGCGATGTGGATCTCGTCCAGGAAGTTTGTCCCTGCCAGCACCTCGTCAATCCCCGGGCGCATGAGGCCGCCGATGAGGGCACCGGGGCAGGCGCGGCGGATGATCCGCAGTGCCGGAGTCACCATGCACGCATCGCCAACCCAGGATGGCATCACCAGCAGAATTCGCACCCGCCATTGTTGAAGGGCTGGCACGCGTTGTCGCCGACCCAAATCAACTTGCCAACCATTCCGCCATGTCAAACCCCAATCCAGCCATCGCGCCCACGATCAACCAGATTCGTTCACACTTTCCGGCCTTGGGGCGAGGGACGGTGTTTCTGGACAACGCGGGGGGATCGCAGTTGCCGGGGGATGTGATCGCGGCAGCGCGGCAGTACATGATCGAGAATTACGTGCAGACGGGCGCAGACTACGCGGCCAGCCAACGCGCCACCGAGAACGTCCGCGCCGCGCACGAATTGGTCAAGCACTTTGTCAACGGTGGCGGCCCCGAGGGCGCGCGTGTGGGGCAGGGGACCGGCGAAGTGATCTTCGGCGCCAGTTCAACCGACCTATGTCATCGTCTGGCCAATGCCTATGCCGAGGCCAGAGCCGCGGGCGCGCTGGGCTCTCGCAACGAGATCATCGTCGGCACGTATGGACACGAGGCCAACATCGGGTGCTGGATGAAGCTTGCGCAGCGCGGGTTCACGGTGCGCGAGTGGACGTGCGAGGTGGATGCGGATGGCACGCCACGCCCGCGTATCGACACGCTCAAGAAATTGCTCAACTCAAACACCCTCCTCGTCGCCTTTGCTCAAGTGAGCAACATCCTGGGCGAGGCGTATGACGTGGGGGCGATCACGAAGATGTGCCATGCGGCAGGGGCCAAAGTGATGGTGGATGGTGTGGCGTACGCGCCGCACCACGCCCCCGATGTCGCGGCATGGGGATGCGACTGGTATGTGTACAGCGCGTACAAGGTCTTTGGACCCCACATGGGCGCAATGTTTGGTCGTCACGATGCATTCGCACCACTCACCGGTCCCAACCATTCATTCATCGCGCGCGACTACATGCCCGGCAAATGGGAACCGGGTGGCAGCAATCACGAAAGTTGCGCGATGATCAATGCCTTGTGGCCGTATGTGGCGTTCATGGCGGGGGCGGAGGAGAAGGGCACGATGAGTCATGCCGCGTTCAAGCAGGCGTTCGCGCGGATGGCGAAGCTGGAAGACGGATTGATGCGAAAGGTGATGGGGTTTCTGTCGGAGAGGAAGGATGTGCGGGTGCTCGGGCCGCGCGCAGTGGATGAGAAGCGGGTGTGCATCGCGAGCTTTGTGAAAGAAGGGGCGAGCAGCGCGGGGATCGCCAAGGCTCTGAACGCGCGGGGATTCGGCGTGCGCTACGGGAATTTCTATTCAAGGCGCTTGTGCGAGCAACTGGGGATTGATGCGGCGGACGGCGTGGTGCGGATCTCGATGGCGCACTACAACAGCGAGGAAGAGGTGGATGGAGTATTGAGTGCGTTTGGGGAAGTGATGTGAGCGGTCAAGGTGCCAGGTGCCAGGGCGCATCCATCGAGCTGTGCAGAACGCGCTCCACAAAGATCTCGCGGGGATCTGCTCTGTAGTAGATGATGTAGCTGGGGTATCCCCGCACGCCATATGTTCGCGTTTCGCGCAGCTCGGGTTGAGATGTGCGAAACGCTCTTCCGATGGCTGGATATGCCGCGATCATCTCCAGCGTGAGACGGATGGCAGCGATCACCTTTCGAGCCGCTTGAGGATTGTCGACTGCGATGAACGACTGGATCGCGTGGATGTCGCGATCCGCGGCGTTGGAGAAAACGATCTGCCGGACCGAGCGCCCGTTACTCACCGGCGACGGCTCCGTTTGGTGCTTGATTGCACTAGTTTTTGATCCAGATCACGCCAATAGGCATCACTTGCAACGGGCCCACGACCTGATCGCACGCCTTCCAGCAGCCGCGCTTCGATGTAAGCTTGGCGGATGGTGGGATCGGTGCGAATGAGTTCGCGCATGTACTCGCTCACATTGCCATAGCCGCCGGCCTTGACACGGGATTCGACTTCCTTCTTCATCTTGGCGGGTACGGCGATGCTCATGGTGGTCATGCGCGACACGCGGGCGGGAGTCTTGGATCGTGCTTTGGTGTGAGGGGCCATAGTGGTGATCTCAATTGTGATCTATTGACAATAGATCATATCACACCTTTGAGCAGTTCACACTAGATCGGCTTGGTGGCGGGTGTGGGCGGCAACAGCGGCCACGGCAAGCCGCATTCGGGGCATGCATCTAAGCATCGCATGTTGTCGATCGGGTATTGGCACCGCACGCATTGGAAGCGTCGCAACCGCATGGAGATGCGTTCGAGGTCAGTGATCCCCAGGAGGGCTGCGCTCGCACTGATGGGCCAGACGAGCGGTATCCACGCCGCGATGGCGCATCCGTAGGCATTGTCTTGCCAAAGGAGGGCCGCGTATTTGCTGATCAGGTACTTGTATCGTTCCTGGTCAACGTAGCGGAACCACTCGCGCCAGCGGGTTTCGTGCAGGGTGCGAAGATCGCGTTCATTTCCGCCGGACTGAAGGATCGACTCTGCGGCAGCACAACGGTCTTGACAGCGCGCGGCTCGCTCGCGGACTTCATCGAGTTCACGATTACGCAGCGAAATCTCACGGAGGAAGATGGTGTCCCAGTCGATGGTCACGACTTCTTCTTGTGACTCAAAAGCCACTCACCCAGCTTCTGAGTTCTATACGCGGCATCCCAGGAGTTGTGTTGCAGATCGGGGAAGTTCGTGAATTTGGGATCGCCACCGGCGGCTTTGACGGCGGCGACGAGCTTTTCGGTGGCGCTGACGGGAACAACGTTGTCCTTGCCGCCATGGAAGGCCCAGATGGGCATGGATTTGAGGGCGTTGCCGACTTCATCGGTGGCAGGGCCGAAGCCGCAGATTGGAGCGATCGCGGCAAACCGGTCGGCATGTTTGGCGCCGATGGCCCACGTTCCCGCGCCGCCTTGGGAGAGGCCGGTGAGGTAGATGCGCGAGTCGTCGACGTTCCATTCCTTGCGGGTGGTATCGAGAGCGGCGAGGACGAGGGCATCGTGATCGAGCCAGAGGGAATCGAAGTCGGGTTTCTGGACGCAGATGATGATGAAGGGCCAGCCCTTGTCATCAAAGAGGACGGCGGGGATGAGGCCGACGGCGAGTTGTTTTTGGCCATCGGTGCCGCACTCGCCGCGACCGTTGAGCATGACGATGCAGGGGGCGGGTTCAGCGGGGTCGAGATCACGGGGGACATAGACGGCGTAGCGGCGAGAGACGGCAGCACCTTTGTGCGTCACGGACACTTCACGAAAGAGGATGCCTCTCTCTTGAGATGTTGGATCTGTGAAGGTCAAGACGGTTTCCGTGGAGGTGGCAAGTTGGGTAGTTTGCGTGATTGAGCGATGTGCCGCGCAGCCAGCACAAGAAAGTGTGCACGTGACGATGCACCACAGTGTGCACACCAGCGCGGAGAAATGTGTAGAGGAGATGGATGTGTTTGGGAATTTGCTGGTGAACATTTCGTTCTTATACACGAGATGTGGCGAGTGTGGATGCGTGAAGAGCGTGGCGGCATGGATTGTGAAATCGTCAACGTCCTGCGGTCGTTATCTGAGCAAAAAGCGGTGTCGCGTGACTCAACTTGAGCATTGGTGCTGATTTGCGAGAGATTTGGGTTTTTTCTTTCCCCCTGAATGAAGTGCCCCCTTGTTCAGGTCGATTCAGTGGTGGGAGAGAAGCTGCCGCGTAAGGATCGCCCTGGAGGTCGACCCTTCGCGGCCAAAATAAGCCATGGCCTGGAGACGGGGCGTGGCGAGAAAGAGAGTGAGCCGTGAAGAGCACCGATTCGTTGCTGGTGTTTGTCCCCGGTCCGATGGATAGAAAATCCCCTGAAGTGGGTGGTGCGGCGCAGCCGCGATTGCGGCTGGTGAGGCCCGCGCTGGAGATTGCCCAGCCGATCGTGCCTGCGGCACGCGGGCACGAAGGCAAGCATGGAAGTGGGCGTGGAAGCAGGGCCAAGGAGTCGTATTCGGATGAGATTCTGCGGATGGCACTGGATCGGATGATCAGCCATGCGGCCAATGAGGTGTTGGATGATGCGACGCGGCCGATCTTTGAGCCCATCGAGGGTTCGGAGGTGGTGGAGTGGCGTCGGGAAAGTGCGGCAAGTGGCGTGATTGAGCCGAAAAATCAGGTTGAGGGTGGTGGGCGCGCTGATCAGGCGATGAGCGCGAGGCGGGTGATCGAGGCGGAGTCCTCGATGGCAAAGCCGGTTGATGCGGAGTGATGATTCACGCCGCGTGCTGGCGGTTCGCACGGAGGCGGACGTGAAGCAGACAACAAGACAAACAAGCAACCGGATGCGCGTGGTGGCGCGTCCGGTTGTTTTGCGCGCTGGGGTGACTTCGATGCGTGAGGCACTGGTGCTGGTGGCGGGGATGGCGGCGATGACAGGGTTGCTGACATCGTGCAGATCATCGGGTGGGAAGGGATCGGAGGCGATGATCTCTTCTGGGCTGGATGCGCTTACGGACCCGGGGGCCAAGCAGCCGAAGCTGAATCGCAAGGCGGAGATCGCGCGGCAGGGTGATGAGGAGAATGAGTACGGAAAGCTGGCTGATCAGGCGACGCTGGATTTGAATGCGCTGTTGGAGGCAAGGAGCAAGAAGAAGAGTGAAGCGGGGCACGCGGAATCGGCAACCGGGCTGGGAGAGAAGACGCCGCCACCGACGAATGAAGGGAGTGGAGAGAAGGGGAACGCGGGTGCACAGCCGACGGGCGGGGTGAATTCAGGATTGAATGGTGCGATCGGGGCGGCGAAACCGGATGCCGGTGCGGATGCGAGTTGGGCGGATGATCCCAGCCGCACGATTCCGCAAGGTGAGAGGCCGAAAGCGGAAAGCAGATTTGCCAAGGATGCGAACCCGGCGAATGCCGCGCGTGAGACTTCGCAGGAGGCGAAGCGCGAGGCGATGAAGTCGAACGAGAAGGGGGCTGTGCCAACGAGCATGACGGCGGATGGACCACCTGCGCCTGCGCAGGCCGTGCCGCAGACGCCGGTGTTCAAGGGTGTGAACGCGGCGTTGTGCACCAAGGTGACGGGGTTTGGCAAGCTGGAGGCGATGCCGATTCGCAAGGGGCGGAATGCGTTTGTGTTTCCTGCCGCGAGAGTGAGCCGCGCGATTGTGTATGTGGAGTTGGAGAATTTCGGGTATCGAGCGGCAAAGAGCACGGACCCGGATTTTGCGCAGGGAGATGCATGGGCGGTGGAACTGTCGACAGAGATTCAGTTGCTGGATGATCCGGACAGCATTCTGCAGTTCAAGGAACGCGAGCGAACGGTGATCGAGACGGGGCGGAACAAGCGAAGAGATTTTTATCTGGTGCAGGAGATTGAGTTGCCGCCGACGTTAACGGTGGGAGCGTACAACCTGAAACTGATTCTGCGGGATAAGTCTGGCGCAGAGCCGGTGCGAAGCGAGATTGTGCTGCCGGTGCAGATCGTGGCGGATGTGACAGCGTCGGTGGATGAGAGGTAAAGGCAAGGCATCCGGGACCAGAAAAGGCAAGGCATCAGGCATCAGGGACCAGGCATCAGAAAAGGCAAGGCCCCTCGACGAAGCTCGGGCCGGGGCATCAAGCATCAGGCGAAGCCGCTATGGAAGTGACAGGGTGGCGGAGTGTCTCATGGAACAGTTTGAAGGGAATGTGAACCAGGCGCAATCTGAAGCGAGCATTTCGAATGTGCCGCAGGATGATTCGTTTGAAATTCAGTGTTATGTGACGAGGGAAGATTGGATCGCCGCCAACATCGAACGAACCGATGAGAGTGCGGAGTGGACCGAGCACTTTCGCAGGGTAAAGAGAGATCGTGTTGCTAAGGCCGTGTTGGGAACGGGCGGCGTTGCCATTGTTGTCGGACTGATTATGAACTATCAGTATGGCTGGACATATCCATACAATCTAGCAGTTGTCTTGATCGGCATCTTCACGACACTCATCGTCGGCCTGATCGTTGAATCGACTGGCCGGAAGGATCCCAGGGCGAGCTATATCAAGTCAATTCGCGCCAGCGATTACAGTTCTTTCACGGGTCCGACACGAGCGGTGTGTACTCCTACGCATGTGCTATTCGAACGGGATGACTCGACGTACACACTGCCGTGGCGACGAGTGCTGTTGTGGGCGACGACCAACTTTCTGATGTTCGGGACGTATGACTCCAGTTACTTCGTCTTTCCGCTTAAGGTGTTTGGTGATTCCGAAACACAGAGGCGTCGCGTCGATCAGATCAAGGCGTGGATGGCGAATGCGGCTTTGTCGGAGAGCGAGCGAGTGATCCTGTGGCTGAAGGACCGATCCGCGCCGTGTCCCAAATGCCGCTATCAACTGGCGAATCTGCAGGTGAATCGGTGTCCGGAGTGTGGGCATGTGCTGACAGTTGGTGAATTGAATGCGCGGGCAGAGATGCGGGCGGTGTGACAAAGTTCGGTTGAAGTGGGCGCGACCCGCATGATGAGTATGGTTGTGGATGGGAGAGCCAGCTCACATCTTCTCGCGTTCCACTCTCGACGATCTGCATGGCGCGACTGCGGAGGCGCGGGGAGCTGGCAGTGCCATTGCTGCGGAGTTGCCACATTGCGAGACGGTGGAGCGGGCGGTGGAGTTGATCGGGCGTGGCGATGCCGCGACGGGGAGTGAGATTCTGCACACGACGATGCGGCAGACGCGTGAGCCGCGACTGCTGTTTCTGGCGTTTCAGTATTTCTTTCGAACGGGAAATCTGGAATTGGCGGAGGAGGCGACGCGGCGGCGGTTGAGCGTGGTGAGTGAGACATCGGCGGATGCGGCGCGGGCGTGGACGAATCTGGGGTTGATTTATTTCTTCAAGAAGGAATATGCGCAGGCAGAAGAGATGCACGAGAAAGCGTGCGACATTGATCGGACCAATGGAGACTCGCGCGGGGTGGCGCGGGATCTGGGGAACTGGGCGATGATCCCGGAAGCGCGGCAGGAGTGGGAGCGAGCGGAGAAGATGTATCTGGAAGCACTGGCACTGGCTGAGCAGGTGCAGGCCAAAGACATCATGGCGACGAAGCTGGCGAATCTGGGACAGATGGCCGAAGTGCGCGGAAGGCGGGAGGAAGCGTTGGCTTTCACGCGGCGGGCGCTGGAGCTTTTCAAAGAGCTGGGTGAGGACAAGTATGCGGCGGAGTGTGCAAGTTTGCTGCGCAAGTTGAAAGAGCAAAGTTGAACGGAGCAAGTTGAACGGAGGAAACGAAGGGCGAGCGATGCGTGTGATGGGTCGGCAGCGATTGCGGTTTGGAGAGACCTATGCGTCGTTCGTCTTTGCTTTCCGAGCTTGAGTGCCGCAACGGGGCGTGTGGAAGGGACGGGGCATTTCGCCCGCCCATATCTATGGGCGGAAGGCAACGAGAGTGGAGATTTCATATATGGGGCGACTTACCAGACGCTGCGCGTCTGGCTACCAACACGCGCCCATTTCATGGGCGAGGAGTTGCGGAGCAGTAACTGATGGTGTTCGATCGTGCGCCGGTTCACTGCGGCAATGCTTGCGCGAACGGTCTCAGAAGCTCTTTTTGAGAGATTCGATGGCCCAGAGCAGTTCACGTTGCAGGTGATTGATGAATTCACCATCGCTGATGACGAAGAGGTAGACGAGCCAACTCGTAATCACGACGCCATTGAGCACGGCAAAAGCAATGCGATTGCGCGCCTTGGCCGAAATCATGGCTCTATACATGAAATAACTGGCAGCGTGAAGAATGATGAACGGTGGGTAGTACAGGAGAATTCCGATCAGCACCAATCCATCTTTTGTCAACAACATCGCCATGTGGATGAGGTACGGGACGCTCGGCAAGCATGCCAAGTTTGCGATGATGACACCTTTGAGGGCACGGCGGTTGAATGCTCGCACTGTTTCCAGCGCGGCATGATGTTCGAGTCCGCACTCGGGGCAGTATGTGCCCGGGTAGACATAGCGGCAGTTGGGGCACCTTGAGTTCCGCGCTTGCTGCATGTGCCCCTCATGATTG
>CAYTYD010000096.1:0-11141 GCA_964441555.1 uncultured Phycisphaeraceae bacterium
TGACGGCGGGGCGGACACCGGAGAAGAAGAGTTCGGGTTCGAGGTAGATCTGACCATCGGTGATCGAGATCACGTTGGTGGGGATGTAGGCGGACACGTCGCCTTCCTGCGTCTCGATGACGGGGAGAGACGTGATGGAGCCCGCGCCGTTTTCCTTGCTGAGCTTGGTGGCGCGCTCGAGGAGGCGAGAGTGGAGATAGAAGACGTCGCCGGGGAAGGCTTCGCGGCCCGGGGGACGACGGAGGAGGAGTGAGAGCTGGCGATAGGCGACGGCCTGCTTGGAAAGGTCGTCATAGATGCAGAGGGCGTGCTTGGGGAGTTTGCCCTTGCTGCCGTTCCACATGAAGTACTCGGCCATGGCGGTGCCGGAGTAGGGAGCGACGTACTGCATGGGGGCGGGGTCGGAGGAGGCGGCGTTGACGACGATGGTGTAATCCATCGCGCCGTTCTTACGCAGGGTCTCGACGACTCCGGCGACGGTGGATTCCTTCTGGCCGACGGCGACGTAGATGCAGACCACGGCTTCTTCGGTGCCCCAGTACTGCTTCTGATTGATGATAGTGTCGATGGCGATGGTGGTCTTGCCGGTCTTGCGGTCACCGATGATGAGCTCGCGCTGGCCGCGACCGATGGGGATCATGGCGTCGATGGCCTTGATGCCGGTCTGCATGGGCTCGTGCACGGGTTGACGATCGGCGATGCCGGGGGCGATGATGTCGACCTTGCGGAATTCGCTGGTGTTGATGGGGCCCTTGCCGTCGAGGGGGACACCCAGGGGGTTCACCACGCGGCCGAGGAGCGCATCACCGACGGGCACTTCGAGAAGACGGCCGGTCGCCTTGACGGTGTCGCCCTCTTTCACAGCGAGGTAGTCACCGTAAATAACCGAGCCGACGGTGTCTTGCTCAAGGTTGAAGACCTGACCCATGACCGCGCCGGAGCTGGTCTGGAACTCGAGGAGTTCGCCGGCCATGGCTTTGGAGAGGCCGTAGATCCGGGCGATGCCGTCACCCACTTCGATCACGCGGCCGACTTCGGAGACCTCCAGCTCGGTCGAGAACTGGGCGATTTCCTGCTTGATGACGCTCGTGATCTCATCGGTCTTGATCTTCACGGTGAGCAACCTCTTTCAAGAGCCCTGAATTTGCTTCGGGGCTGATCCAAAATCGGGCCACAACTGGCTCCTGCAACGCGTCGACAAACCGACACCGCAGGGGGGCAAGGTTAGGTTTCGACGCCGCGAAAGTCGATACCGAATCTGGGGCGGAAATACCGATCAGACACCAATCAACTCGGTCATTTGGTGCGGCGGGTGACGCTGACGCGAACCGAGGTTGCCGGGACATCGACAGTGAGCCCGGGGGGAAGATCGCCGAAGGTCACTTCTTTGGAGACGGTGGAGCCGGCGGCCTTTTCAAGATCGGAGAAGCTGAGCGTTACGGTCGCGACCACTTTGATTGCTTCGCGGCGGACCTTGTCCACCAGATCGGCTGGCCCACTCACTTTCACATTGCGCACGAGTTGGTCGGCATCATCCAGTGCAAGATCAAAGTGGGACAACTCTCCTGGGGGCATACGCACCAGCACGGGCACCGATGACAGCGTCACGCTATCGATCTTGCTGCGCAGCCGCACGGCGACCTCCACCGCAGGAGGGTCGATCTTCAATCTGCTGAGATCGCCCCGAGCCAGCACGCCGGACGGCCGCACCGGAACGCCGCCGAGGACCTCGCGGCGGCCGGGGACCAAGGGCTTGAGGATCGAAGCATCCAGCCGGGCGGTGACCACGGGCACTTCGATGAGTGCGGCGGCGACCTTTCCGGGCATGATGACCTTGACCACGCTCGGACGGACTTCTGCTGGTGCCTCCAATTCACCTTCGCCGACATCGACGCGCACCGACGCTTCGCGAACCACCAGTGAATCGACGTCGATTCGCACCGTTGGAGGATCGATGCGTTTGATCGTGACGCCCGCCTCACGCAACCCGCCCGCAGCACGCAACGCTGTGCGCAAATCAACGGTTTGCTCGCCGGGCTCGGGGCTGACGCCCTCGACACCGGGTGCCAATCTGATCTTTTTCTGCCGCAGGGCGCGCTCGGCGACATCCAACTCGGTTGTGGATCCTTCGAGGACCAGATCGACGATGTCTTTGAAACCCGAATCGGTGACACTGACGACGCGATCACTTCCGGGGTCGGCTTGAAGCTCGACTTCAATGCGGATTTCGCGGCTCTTGACACTTTCGGCTTCGGCAAAGACCCACACCAGGGCGGCGATCAATGTGGCGATGAGAATGGTGCCGAGGTGCCGCAACATTGCCAGAGTCTACGCCGGAATCTAGCGTGCTACTCCCGACGGGCGCTTCAAGGTTCCCACTTTCTGATCTGGCGCGCGCTCTTCATATGGAATGAGATCTCGCGGGGACAAGCCCAATTCGAGGAGTGTCCACATGCGCCCACACTCCGGGCAGCGGACGCGGGCGTCGCCGGGAGTGCCGGGATGTAGTGCGGTTTCGATGACTTTCAACCCGATGAGCGATTGCTGGCACTTGCGGCAACGCACCCGATGAAGATCGTTGCGTATGAGAAGGTACAGATTGATATCTCGGGCCAAGAGAACACCAAACGCGTACGACAAACCGACTACGACGACCACTGTGCCCAGCACCCAGAAGGGGATCTGATCGAAGTTTTTGGTGAGCAGACCTGCCTTGTGCATCAATACGCCGCACAGCATGGCCGAGCCGATCAGGGGCACGATGCCAACCACCCATGGAAGCCGCCCCCTCCAGGTGGGCATCTCGACGACGACGCGACGGCAGATTGAAATGCACTCACTGTCCGAAAGGTGGTCCAGTTCGGAGAAGGCCCGCCAGACTCTGATGCCGGGGATGCGCATGGTTTATGGTGTGCTTGGCGTTGTGGACTCGGGAGAGACCAGCGTGGTATCGACTTCGATGCCGCGCGATGCCAACTCGCAGCGACTGCCACATTCCGGACAGATGATGATTCCTTGTTGCGCGGTGAGGCCAAGCAGGGAATAGCCACAGCCAGCGCAGGCCAATTCCAGAATTCGTGCGGAGAGCCGACGCCGCAGCCAGCGGTCGCGGATCATCAGCCCGGTCAGGGCGCCGGCGAATGCACCGATGATCGCCGGCAAGAGCAAGAGCTCTATTCCAAAGTTGGAACTCACTGAGATTTTGAAAGCTTGCACAACCGCTACGAATGCTCGCAACATTCCGAACCCGCCAACCAAAAACAAGATCACTGTCAACGAGTTCAGACGGTGCCGCGCCAACCAGTGCTTCTTAAGCGTCGCCTGCAAGAACCGCTTGCATTGCTCATCGGAGAACCCGTCCAACTCCGGGAACGCACGGCAGATGTTGTGAGTTGGCAATCGCACGCGATTTAGCTCCTGGGCACCAGAGTCTGCGGATCGATCCCCCGCGCTTCAAGATCGTTGCTCATCCCGCATTCAGGGCACTGCACCTGGCTGCCTCTGGTCTGCAAGCCCAGCAATGAATAGCGGCACTTCACGCACCTGCTGCTATTCACCCACTCTCGCACCATGGCACGCACAAAGACATCACGCACCAGCAGCGCCACAACGGTTCCGCATCCGATGCCCAACAGCAATCCCAACGCGACGACCTCCAGATCATGACGTCTCGCAAGCGGAATACGCGAAAACATCACCGCAGCGCCACAAATCGCCCCGGTCACCAGCATCCACGCGGCCAGCGCCAGCACGCTCGCGACAATCATCATTCCCGGTCTCTGCATGACGACGCGATGAATCATGCCGCGGCACTGCGCATCGGAAAACCGATCAAGCTCTGGAAAAGCGCGATGCAGTTTCAGCAGGGGCAATCGCATACCGACACCTTACCGCCTCAGCTTGCTTCCGGTTGCAGTCCCGCCGGGTTTCACCGAGTGCCCGTGCGCCCAACGCGCGCACATCATGATCAGGCCGACACGATCAATCGGTTTGGTGGCGTAGTCATCGCACCCCGCATCAAGACACGCCTGCCGGTCTCCGGCCATTGCGTGCGCGGTCAGCGCGATGATGGGAATGGTGCATCCCATCGTGCGCAGGCGACGCGTCGCCGAATACCCATCGATCTCAGGCATCTGCATATCCATCAGCACCATGTCGAATGGCGATGGCTCAACCACTTGGGCTTTATCCGTACTGGAAACCGTCAGAAGATCAAGGACCTTCTTTCCGTTTTCCACGATAGTCAGATCAGCCCCCGCCCGGGTCAGGAAGAATGAAATCAAACGCTGGTTGTCCACCCCATCTTCGGCGAGCAAAATACGCAATCCACCGAGTGAGGGCAATTGCTCGGTTCGCGCCTGAGTCGGGGCGGCAGCGATGGATGCCCCGGTCGGATTCCACGTGTCGCCAACTGAGATGTGGCCGGTCGCGAGGGTCACCGTAAAGGTGCTTCCCTTTCCAAACACGGATTGCACATGAATATCTCCACCCAGCAGTTGCGCGAGTCGCCGGGCGATCGTCAAGCCGAGGCCGGTGCCGCCAAACGTCCGAGTCATCGCCTCATCCGCCTGAGTGAACGGGCGGAAGAGGCGTGTCAGTTGTGCCTCGGTCATCCCCATTCCGGTGTCCTGCACGGCCACGGCAAGCACACCGCCATGCGCACCCACAGGATCAAACGTGACGCGAATCGTCACGTTTCCTCGTTCAGTGAACTTGATTGCGTTGCCCACAAGGTTGACCAGAATCTGCTTCACCCGCACCGGGTCTGAATTGAATACTCGCGGAATCTCTGTGCCGTACACCACCGACAAGCCAATGCCCTTGCTCTGGGTGCGAATCCGCATCAACGACATGACATCCTCGATGACGCGGTGAATCTCGGTGGGAATGTGCTCCACCGTCATCTTTCCCGCTTCGATCTTTGATACATCCAGAATGTCGTTGATCAGGGTCAGCAGATGCTGGCCGTTTCTGCGAATCGTGTGAATGGCGTCTTGGCGGCGCTCGGGTGCCCGTGAAATGTCGCCATCCTCAGACAGCAGATCCGTAAAGCCCAGAATCGCTGTCATCGGCGTGCGTATCTCATGGCTCATGTTCGCCAGGAATTCGCTCTTGCTGCGGCTGGCGTCCTCCGCACGCTGGCGCGACATGACCTGTTCCGTCACCTCCTGAAACGCGCCGCACACGGCGACCACCCGGTCATCCGCGATCACGGGTTCGCCCTGCGCCCGCACCCACAGCTTTGCGCCGTCTGCAGCAATCAGGGGCAATTCAAGGTTGAACGGCTTGTGCTGCTCGATCGCCTCTTGCACCGCCGTGGCGATTCGGTGCCTGGCCTCGGGTGCGTAGAACTGAACCGCTGACTCCAACGTCGGACTGAAATCCGACGACACCCGATGGATGAGCTTGGTCTGGTCCGACCAGTGCAGGCGATTTGAAGGCACTTCCAATTCCCACCAACCAACGCTTGCCAGGCGGGAAGTGAAACGCAATGCCGACTCGTTCTTTGCCAGTGCAGCAGTGGCCCGCTCAATCTCCTGCGTCTTGGCCGCCGCCAAGGCAGTCGCTCGAGACGCCGTGCCGCTCATCGCAAAGACCAGCCCGGACGTGAGGCCCGCCAGAAGCACTCCGCCGCACATGATGCCCCACACCACACCGCGCGATCCCGAAACAAACTTGCTTGTGGAGCTGGTCACCAATGTCAGCGGACGCTGACCCACCATGATCGTGTCGAATCGCACAAATCGACGCGACGGATAATCACGCTTTCCGATCACGCCTGCGGATCCGCTCAGGTGCCCATCAGCATCAAACAAAATGGTCGACGTGTCGCGTGAAGAACCGTCGAAGACCTCGAAATCAAGTTCGCCATCGGCCGCTTCGCCTGCTCCCTCCAGCACGCGCTTAAAGACAATCGGGAAATACACCCACCCCTGGGTTGCCGCCACGCGTTGCTCGGTGGTGCCCAATGGCGTGTTGTTGTGATACACGGCATGCAGATACAGCATGCCCAGTCCCTCGTGTGCGGCCTGCACCAGCGTGACCGGCGCAGAGATGGTCGGCCGGCCAGTCGCCGATGCCTCATCCGCGGCCTTTCGCCGTTCCAATTCGCTTCCGATGTCGTATCCCACCGCCTCCTGATTCGTCGTGATGGGTTCGATGAATTCAATCACATACCGATTCGAATCAGCCACCGTCTCAGGTCGAATCGAAAAGACCGGATCGCCATCGGCTCTGGTTCTGGCCAGAAAATCGTTCACCTGCTGCGCTGGCACCTTGCGGATAAACCCCATACCCAGCGCACCGGAAAACTCACGCTTCAGATCACGCGACCGCACCCACTCCACAAATTCTGATCGCTCCACGCTTTTGCTCGCACGCCACAATCCACGTGCACCCTGGAGGCCATACTCAAACAATTGAAATCGGCGTGAAACTTCAGTCGCCAAACGCTCCGACAAGCGATGAAACCGCGTTTCATCCGTTGATTCAATCTGGCGCGAAGCAACGTACCCTGCTCCCAAGGCAGCAGCGGAACCGACCACAAACACCAGCACCGCCAACCCCTTGCCGCCATTCCCCGCAAGCATCGATGTCGCATCCGCGTCTTTGCGCGGATGCCGAATCAACACCACGGCCGCCGCCGCCGGTCCAACCAGCAACGCCACCATCACTGAATCCAGAAAGTCGCCCTTGGTCCCGTTGGTCCACGAACCCAGAAACACCAGCGCCTTCATCATGAGCATTTCAATCAGAAAGCCAATCGCGATCACAATGGCGATCGTCCAGATCATCCGGGAAGACGCTGATCGGATTGATCCTTGCTCCACAGAACGCTGACCCATGATGGTGCTTCCCTGCTTCCGATTAATCTGCTTTTGGCTCTCCCTGCACCCGACATGCGATGGTACCCGATCGCG
Organism: uncultured Phycisphaeraceae bacterium; assembly: GCA_964441555.1. Classification (GTDB taxonomy): domain Bacteria; phylum Planctomycetota; class Phycisphaerae; order Phycisphaerales; family UBA1924; genus F1-120-MAGs238. The sequence goes on from CAYTYD010000096.1 coordinate 6,921, forward strand.
CAGGAAAACGCCGGGGCATCACCGGGGATGGTTATCAAAAACCCAATAATTTTCGGCCACCGAATCCACCACAGCAGCGACTCATCGCACCGGGTACAGATACTCCAGCGCCCCCGGCAGCCGTGCTCCCCACGCCTGCTCATTGTGCGAGGCCTGCGGCTCAAACACGAATTTCAGCCGGTCACCCGTCACTCCCGTCGCTTCCAAGACGCCCTTCATCGAATGCACCCGAGCGGCATACACCTTGCTCTGCTCGCTCTTACCTTCTCCCGCTTCATTCCCTCCCACCGCCATGAAGACCCGCGCGGGCCAGGTCTTAAATTGACCAAAGAAACTCTGCGAAAAATCCATCTTCTCCCATCCAAGCGCGGGCGACTCCGCGAGAACCAATCCAAAAGTCTCCGGATGCGAAGCTCCCGCGTACAACGCCATCAGCCCGCCCAGCGAAGCGCCGCCGATTCCCGTGTTCGCCGCGCCCTTCGCCACGCGAAACGACCGCTCTACTCGCGGCATGATTTCGCCACGAATCCACGCCACTGTTGATTCTCCCGCCGGCACCTTTCTGCCGATCAGCGGCTCGGTCGACACCGGAGGAACATATTCCTCAGTGCGCAACACGCCCGCATGCGGAATGCCCACGATGATCAACGGGCTGACCTTGCCGTTCTTGATCAATGCGGTGGCTGTCTCATCCGCACTCCACTCCGCCGGCACACCCGGCTGCACCGTGAAGACGTTCTGTCCATCTAAGAGATACAGCACCGGGTATTCGGTCTTTGCATTTTCCGCAGCGTCATACCCCGGAGGCAGCCACACCAGGCAGTCGCGCGTTAGTCCCGCCGCTGATCCGCCCCCACCCTTCACCTGCAGACGCTTCACCGTTCCTGTCACCGTGAGCGACTGCTCGGTATCAACCAGTTTGGCCTGATCCTGCTTGAACGACTCAATCGCCAGTTCAATCTTCAGTGGCTCGCCCTTGGGTGCCTTGGCGGCATCAATCGCAGCAAGGGTGCGATTTCCGATATCGCCTCCCTTGGCGTCCTGCTCCACTTCCTCCCACGAACCAAGCGTGAACTTGAACTCCATCCGAGTTCCTTTGAGCTTCTCCAACTGAGCTTTGGAAAGCTGCAGACGCCAACGCATGTCCGATTGTGGATCGAGCCGGAATCCCTTGTCTCCCGGATTCCAGTTGTTCAGATTGCCGGCAAAATAAATCGGCTTGCTCTGACTCGCCTTCTTGCTCTTGTCTTCGACGATCAGGATCACACCATCAGCCAGTGTCTCTGGCTGCACAGGCCCGCTCGCAGCGGCCGCCGGAGCCGCACCGGGATCAACCGCCCGGTTTCCCTTGTTGCCAGCCAGCAACTCACCGATCGCGTTGGCGCCGCCGGTGCTGCCCGCACCGGCTCCGATTGGTGCGACCTTCATGCGCGGACCCGTATCCAGCGACATGCTGAACCAATACATCAACCCCGCCACTAAGACGAACGGCGCAAGCAAAAGCACCGTCAGAAACACTCGCTTGGCAAACAGATTCGCAGGCTTCACAGGCATCGCGGCACTCAGCATGACACTCCATCTCCACAACTGGCGGACACATCAAACCTGACATCAATCACTTCATCGCTTTGGCATAGTTAGACGCGACCGCGCTCCAATTCACCACGCCCCACCACGCGCCGATGTAGTCGGCACGCTTGTTCTGATACTTCAGGTAGTACGCGTGCTCCCACACATCCAATCCCAGGATCGGCGTGCCATCACACCCTGCGATCGCTTTCCCCATCAGCGGATTGTCCTGATTGGGTGTCGAGCAGATTGCCACGGACTTATCCGGCATCACGCACAGCCACGCCCATCCCGAGCCAAACCGCCCCACGCCAGCCGCGGCAAACTTCTCTTTGAATCCATCGAACGACCCGAAGGCCTTGGTGATCGCAGCCGCCAAATCACCCGTCGGTGCTCCGCCACCACCCTGACCCGGCTTGGCCATGATCGACCAGAACATCGTGTGGTTCACATGCCCACCAGCGTTATTCCGGACCGGACCCTGCTTCTCTGCTGGGAGTGACGCCAACGCCTTGATCACTTCCTCAGGCGAGGAGTTCTCAAGCGAAGTTCCGGCGAGTGCTTTGTTGGCGTTGTCGACATACGCCTGATGGTGTTTCCCGTGGTGAATCTGCATCGTCGTCGCATCAATCACCGGCTCTAAGGCATCGTGCGAGTAAGGCAGTGGTGCAAGCGTGAAAGCCATGGATGGTTCTCCGAGAAAGCAACTAGGTTGGTGCCCCCGACAAATCGCCAGAGACATCTAAAGGTAGATGCCGATCGCGCTCCGCCGGCCCGCGACCTGAGCTTTCCACAACCGACAGCCCTTTTCCACAACCTATGCACACACGCTCCACACCGCTTCTGGGGATTCCTCCCCCCATCACTCCCACATCGGTATCGTGCCCACACACGGATGTTCCCGGGGCCGAGAATCCTGTTCAAGGACCTCAACGCCTCTCAACGGATTGATGTCACGCCTCCATTTCTCGGTGGTCGTGGTTATCTGGCCCTTCGTGCCACAACAGCTTCGGTTTTGTCACGAAAACCAGCGCAAACTCTTTCCCAGTAAGGAACATTCGTGTACGTCAAGTCGTACTATCAACGCTGGCCACAAAGCCGCGGCATCCTGATGCCTGCCCCCTCCCAGAGGATTTGGTGCACATCAGACACCTCACGCCGCGTTCGCCCAGGTCGGCCCGGATGGAGATTGGATTGTGTGTGCGTCGCCCCTGACGCCACGGTTTTGGCACGTCCCAAAACCGCGGCAGACGGAGCGACGGAAGTATCGCTCGCAAATTAGGGGTTTTCCCTTAAAGGAGACCGTCTGAGAACAAGAGGTTTTGATCTTTGAAATGACAACACGAAAAAGCGTGACCAAAAGTCAAGCACCGTGCATCTCAAAGGAGTCAATCTCTGGTAGTCTGCACCTGAACCATGGCTCTTTCCAGCGACAATCCCGCTCCCAAGCAGGAATCTTCCACTGGAAGTCCCACAAAGTCAGTCCGGACTGCTTCTCCGAAGTCTTCGAAAGAGACGACCCCCAAGAAATCACCGGCGAAAGCCCTCGCCGAGCCCCGCAATACGGGGAAGGAAAGCAAGATGGAAGCAACCTTGTCACCCACGCGAGTCCGCGGCAGTGCCGCCGACTCTCCAGCCCCCAAACTCACTGCTCTCAAATCCGCCGTCAGCCCCCTCGAGCAGGTCCGCCGCAAGGCCGCTGCGGCTGTGGTCACCACCGCCTCACCGGCCAAGGTGGGCAAGCCCGCCGCCAAGAAGCGCCTCTCCAGTGAGGATGAGCGCCTGCTTTCGCAGATCCTGGCTTCCGAGCAGGATTACATCGACAGCCCCGCCTTCTACGAGGGCGAGGCCGAGCGCAAGATCTACGAAGAGGCCCCTGATGTCCCCAAGCCCGACACCACCTGGTATCACCCGGTGATGGACGACCTCAGTGGCAACGACCGCAAACGCTCCGTCAAGAGCGCGCAGCAGGTCATTCTCACCGCCGCTCAGGAAAAGATTCTTTTCCATCAGTTCAACTACGCGCGGCATCGCGTGTGGAAACTTCAGCAGGATGTCTGGGCGATCGCCACGCGTCAGCCCACCGGCGAGCAGGCCACGGAGATTCTCCGCTGGTATCGCCTCGCCGATCGCATTCGCGAGCAGATCGCAGAGACCAACCTCGCCCTCGTGCTGGCCATGGCCAAGCGCACGCGCATGAGTGAAGTCGACTTTGCCGACCTGGTCAGCGAAGGCAACATGGCTCTGCTCCGCGCCGTCGACAAGTTCGACGCCGGTCGTGGCTACAAATTCTCAACGTACGCCTGCCGGGCGATTCTCAAGGCCTTCAGCCGTCAGGGCATGAAGTTGAGCAAGTATCGCCAGCGCTTCCCAACGGATTTCGATCCCAAGCTCGAGAAGTCCAACTTTCTCGAGACCAAGCGCGCCACCTTTGAGAAGGATGCCGCCGAAGAGGTCAAGCGCATTGTCCGCGACAACCGCGCGGAACTGACGGATGTCGAGCGCACCGTGATCGAGCACCGTTTCGGTATCGATTCCGGCGCCACTGAAAAGCCCATGACTCTTGAGCAGGTCGGGCAGATCATCGGCGTCACCAAGGAACGCGTGCGCCAGATTCAGAACAAGGCCATGGAGAAGATCCGCCTTGAACTG